>JBKJIP010000035.1:0-10030 GCA_046598515.1 Fimbriimonadaceae bacterium
AACAGCCGTGCGCCCCCCTCGCCGTGGAGGACTTGACGAAGATCCTGAGCGCCTCACTCGTTGAGGGTCGGCTGCAAAATGAGACGGTTGCCATCATTGGCCCCGAAAAGATGGTGCTCTCGGAAGCCGTCCGCCGAATCGCCCGCAACATCGGTAAGCGCCCCCTCTTCCTTCCCTGCCCCATCTGGGTGCACTACGTGATGGCAGCGGCTTTCGAGCGCACCATGGCCGTCCCGCTCGAGTCTTTCGCCCAGGTGCGGATTCTCTCCGAGAGCCTGGTTGAACCTACCGGAACATTGAGTCCCCTGCCGCCCGACCTCCATCCGGTGACCGGATTCTCAGATGAGCAAATCCGAATAGGCCTCCCGAAGAGCGGCGGTTTTCGGCTCGGTGACTGCCTGCGGAGATCTCGGGCTCGCTAGCCGGGTGCATTCGATTGGATTACTCCCAAGGAAGTTGGCCGTCGCCTTGAACATAAGCCCTAAGAGAAGCAAGGCATCCGTGCCCGGTTTCACAATTCTTCTGTTACATTCAAGTAATGCTCCGCATCATTGTCGTTCTCGGTGCTATTGGCCTCTTCCATGGCATTGCCCATTCCAACGATGGCTGGTTGGTCGATGTCGGGGATGCCTTTCAGTTCGGCAAAACCAATCCCTACATTCAGATGGCATCTGAGGACCTGCGCATCAATCTCTCAGGCTTCGGCGCCGACGTGGAAGTCCGATACACGTTTGTCAATCACGGCCCCGCCACTCGTGTCTTCATCGGCTTCCCTGAAAACCGAGGCAACGTAGACATGCCGGCTCTCGAGGGCTTTCGCACTTGGGTCGATGGCCGGCGAGTCAAAGTCCAGCGTAAGAGCCTTTCAGCGAACCGTGACACGCGCGAATAGAAGTCGTGTGGCTGAAACAGGTCAGTTTTCCAAGGCACGGAAAGCGGAAAATCGTAGTCAAACATCGCACTGGCCTCAGCGGAACGTCTTCGGGTGATTACAGCCTTTTTTAAATCCTGTCGACTGCCACAACTTGGCGGATGCCAATTCGCGATTTTCGGGTTACAGTGGACTGGTCAAAGCTCAGTAGAGTAAGCCGTCCAGACTTGATATTGCCGGGTGCCCTCGCCAGTTGGAAAGTCTCCGGTCCCTGCCAGCGGACCTCAGTTGTCAAGAACTTTGTCCCCCGCGGAGAACTGGATCTGAAGATGAGATTCGGATTCTGGAACTTCACCCTCAATGGTAAGCGCATGCCGCTCCCGACCACCTCCGATGACAGCGTTTACGGTTCGGGCCGAAATCCCATGGTCCAAGTTCAAACCTTAAGCCGCTTCCTTGCAGGCGATTTCGAGATGAAGGGAAACAAGCTTTACGCCGCCTCCGGACGGCATAAAGGACTCGCCGTAGGAATCCATAAACGCGCCATGATCCGAGGAAATGAGAAGCTGCCATACGTGTATTTGCGAGAGGCGATCAAGGCATTGGGCGGAACCACTCGCTACATCGCCTACGACAACCGGCTTGACATTCGACTTCAGAAGCCACGATGAGCTGCAAGTCGACGCTTCGCTTGGAACCTCTCAAGGTCGTTCACAAGTAATATCCGTCCGTGATAGCAGGCGCGCTTTTGGCGTTGGCTTCGATGCAAACTCTGCCGATGAGCATCGATAGCCTCAAGTTCATGCAGGGCTCCTGGGCGGCGGAGCGCGGCACGGGTGTTTCCGAGGAAACTTGGATGCCTCCCGCCGGAAAATCTATGCTGGGCGTGAGCCGAACGATTCGGGAAGGCCGAACGTCTTTTACCGAGTTTCTCCTCATCGAGGAGAAAGAGGGAAAGATCAAACTCTCGATTTGTCAGAAACTTGGCGGCCCCGCCATCACTCTAAATGTCGGAAAGCTGACGGAGACCGAAGTTGTGTTCGAGCCCGTCGATGATCCGAACAAGGCCACCATCACATACCGTCTCGTCGATAAGAATCTCCATGCCACGGTTGCCGGCGTCCGCGAGGGCTCGCCCTACACCCTGGAGTTCGTTTTCAAAAGAAAATCATGAAACTGCGCACTTCTTTTGCCCTGGCCGCTTTCGCGGCCGCCCTTTCCGTCCAGGCTCAATATGCCGGCTCCACCCCGCCCCCTGCCGACCTTAAAGCCGGCTTTGAGGCGATCACAATCAAGGACGCAAAGGAATGGCTGGGCTATCTGGCCGGTCCCGAGTGCATGGGTCGCGGCAGTTTCCAGCCCGGCTATCAGAAGGCGGCGGAATACATGGCGAAGCATTTCAAAGCCATGGGTTTGAAGCCGGTGGGCGATGACGGCACTTACTTCCAAGCCGTGAGGATCTCCGGCAACATCGCGGACTCAACGGCCCTGCGCGTCGGAAGCTTCTCGGTCCCCTTTGGCGATAACTTCGCCTTAGCTGGCGTCCGGCGGCAGGAGACGATCAAGGCCCCGCTCGTGTTTCTTCAGACGAACAAGGGCACCCGCGTCCCCGCCGGGGTAGCCGGGAAAATCGTCATCGCTAAACTCGAGGGTGTAAACACGGAATACCGGCGCCAACTCACGGCGGCGGCGAAGCTGGTCATCAATATCACCGAAGATGTAACTCCCCGAAAGGATTTTTCGACCTTTGGCCTTCAAGGCGGCGGTGCCGGCGTCCGCGGAAGGCTCTCTCCCACTTCGGCTGAAGCCCTCATGAAGGCAGTCACCTATGCACTTCCCGCCACCGTTGGCGAGGGTGACGTGATCATGAGCGAAGATAAGGGCGAGGCATCGATCGAGATCAAGATCGACAACCTCAAGCGAGACGTCCCCAATGTCGTCGGGTTGCTCGAAGGCAGCGATCCGGTCTTGAAGAGCGAGACCGTCGGCATCGGCGCCCATCTCGATCATCTGGGTGAAAGCAACGGACAGGTCTATTGGGGCGCGGATGATGATGGGTCCGGATGCGCGGCCCTCCTCGGTGTCCTGAAGGCCATGCATGTGAACAAGGTCAAGCCAAAGCGCAGCATTCTCTTCATGGCATTCAGCGGCGAAGAAATGGGACTTGTCGGTTCCCGCTTCTTGGCTGAATACCCTCCCGTCGATCTCAACAAGATGACGTGTGAACTGCAGATGGACATGGTCGGCCGCAACTCCGACGGAGTTCAGAACGGCGATCAAAATCGAGTCGATGTCGCCGCCGAGAACATCGACACGATGCGGCTCGTGGGCTCGAAGCGAATCTCGACCGAGCTTCATCAGTTGATCATGGATATGAACCAGCACATCAACTTCCGGTTCAAGTACGACTCCGAGGATGTCTACACCCGCAGCGACCACTACAGCTTCGCCGCCAAGGGCGTACCAATCGCCTTCCAGTTCGATGGCTTCCATCCCGACTACCACAAGCCGACGGATACGATCGAGAAAATCAACTTCGATAAGCTGACGAACGCGGCCAAGTTGTACTACCTGGTGGCCATGAGGGCCGCGAACCGAGCAAAGCCGTTCGCGAAGGACGTCCCGCAGACTGGCAACGACGGGGACGGCGACACCGGCCAAAACCACGACCACGACGGCGGTCGGTAACGCGGCCGTCTGCCCTTGATCGGGATTCCTCTGGGCGGGTGCCTCTGGGGAGATCCGACGGCACATATTCTCGCCCCTACGAATGCGCGAGCAAACTACACGCGACGCCCCCCCACGACCGACAACAACTGGCTTGAGTACGACTTCAAACGCGCGGGCGAAGCAAGCGCAACGACCCCGATAGCGGCTCGCGGAAAGTAGCCGGAGGTCGAAGACCTCCGGAAGGGGTCGCCCACCAGTAAAGCCCGAAGGGCGCGCCGCAGGCGACGGAGGCGTTAGCCGGAGGAGGTGCGACGCGCCCTTCGAGGCCGGAATGTCCACGGGGGGCACACCGGCTGGAAGCCGGTGCCACGTTGTCCGGTAAACTTCAAACTTCGTGGAGCAACGGCGCTCCCGGCGCGAGAATCTATGGCTACCACGACAATGACTTACCGCGAAGCGGTGCGCCTGGCGATCATCGAAGAGATGGATCGCGATGAGAACGTCTTCATCATGGGTGAAGATATCGGAAAGTACAAGGGCACGTTCCGTGTCACCGATGGACTTTTCGAGAAGTACGCCCAAGAGCCCAAAGACTGGCTTCTCGACCCGCCCCACCCTGAGATTCAGGACGGCGTTGGTCGGCGCGTGATCGACACACCGATCACCGAGCCGGGAATGGTCGGTATGGCCACGGGCGCGGCCATGACGGGCCTGCGGCCAATCGTTGAGATGATGACCATGTCCTTCTCGATTCTCGCCCTCGATCAGATCATCAACCATGCGGCCAAGATTCACTACATGACGGGCGGCCAGATCAAGGTTCCCCTCGTCATCCGCGGCCCTGGCGGCGCCGCGAATCAACTGTCCGCGCAGCACAGCCACTCCATGGAGGGCTGGTATGCCCACGTCCCTGGGCTTAAGGTTGTCGCGCCGTCCACTCCGGACTGCGTCAAGGGCCTTCTCAAAGCTTCGATCCGAGATGACAACCCCGTCATCTTCACCGAAAACCCCGGCCTCTACGCGCTAAAGGGCGATGTGAACGACGATGTCGATTACACGATCCCATTCGGCAAGGCGCGCATTGCCCGCGAAGGAAAGGATCTTTCGCTCGTTTGTTATTCGCGCATGGTCCACGTCTGCCTCGCCGCCGCCGAAGAACTCGCCAAGAGCGGAATCGAAGCGGAAGTCGTCGATGTCCGCAGCCTGTTGCCGCTGGATACGGAGACGATCTACAACAGCGTCAAGAAAACTCACCGCGCGATCGTGGTTTACGAAGACTGGAAGTCGGGCGGCTTCGGCGCCGAGATTGCGGCTCGAATCAGCGAAGACTGCTTCGACGACCTCGATGCCCCCGTTGGCCGAGTCGGCGGTTTGAACGTTCCGATGCCCTACTCGCGCGTCCTGGAGCTCCAGTGCATCCCGAACGAGAACGACGTCCTCGCCGCGGTCAACAAGCTGGGCTAAAGGCGACAAAGAAAGGGGAGATGCACTTGTGCATCTCCCCTTTCTTGTTTGGACTTGACCCTGCTTAGGATTCCAGTAACTCGTACCGAGTATTCCGCCGCCGCGCCACATAGCCCGCGCCCTCGATGAGCCGCTCGAACTCCGCGGAGTCGAGAATGTGCTTATCACCCGCAGCACTTACAACGTTTTCTTCGATCATCACGGAGCCAAAGTCGTTCGCACCATAGCTAAGCCCGAGCTGGGCGATTTTGGGGCCCTGGGTGAGAATCGAAAGCTGGAAGTTGTCGAAGTTATCCAGAAAGAGCCGGGCGACCGCGAGGGTGCGCAAATAATCGGCGGCCGTAGCTTTCTTCGGGATCTGGAGCTGCGTATCCTCGGGCTGGAAATTCCAGGTGACGAACGCGCGGAAGGGATTGCACTCATCTTGCAGATCGCGAATCCGGCCGAGGTGCTCGATTCGGTCTTCCAGCGTCTCGACATGACCGAACATCATGGACGCCGTGCTGCGAATTCCGAGCGAGGAAGCCGCGCGCATACATTGGAGCCATTCATCGGTGGTGTCCTTGTACGGGGCAATAATCTTGCGCACTCGATCGACCAGGATTTCGCCGCCCGCGCCGGGGATCGAGTGCAGGCCCGCTGCCTTTAGGCGAACCAGCGTGTCTTCGAGGCGAAGCTTGGAGATGTGGGCGATGTAGATAATCTCAGCTGGCGAAAGCGCATGCAGGATGACCTGCGGATACGCCTCTTTGATCTTGCCGAAAATGTTCTCGTAGTAGTCGATCTTGAGCTTCGGATTCAAACCGCCTTGGAAGAGAATCTCGATGCCGCCCTTATCGACGGTGTCTTTTACCTTCTCGAGGATCGCCTCGTCGGAGTGAAGGTAGCCCTCGGCGTCGTTCGGAACGCGGTAGAAGGCGCAGAACTTGCAGCGCACCCAGCAGACGTTCGTATAGTTCAGGATGCGGCCGATGATATAGGTGACCGTGTTCCCCGGAACGCGCTTCTGACGCTGATAGGTCGCCAAGGCGCCTAGTTCCAGCATGTTCGGGTGATGGAACAAGGCGAGGGCGTCGTCCGGCGTCAGTCTCTCGCCGGAATAAACCTTATCGGCGATCTGATCGAACGTTGTTGTTGAAGCTAGGGTGGCCACGGATTCATAGTGTACCGCAACTTTCACTCCAGAGTGAAAGTTGCCTTACAGTTGTAGCAGGGCGCGGAGGCGGCCGAGGCAATCCTCCATGGCCACATCATCTGCTTCGCCGGCGCGAAGGGCGCCGCACTCGCGCCAGTTAATCGATCGTATGTGGTCGGACAAAGCGTAGCCGAAACCCTCGATGGCCACCTCGAAGGGATACCCCTTCGGCATGTTGGCAACCGGGCAGGCCACCATCAGTTCGGTACGTCGATTATACGAGGCCGGGCTTAGGACCAACGCAGTTTCGAGCCTGGGCTCAACTTGTCCCAAGCGAATTCGAACCACGTCGCCGGCTTCCGGAATGTAGCCAGCCACTAAAAGTCCCCGGCTGCGTTACTCCATGCCTGGGTCGAAGGCAGCGTTTCGGCACTGACTCCAGCCAACAGGTCTTCCAAAGAGTGCTCGATGCGTCTCCGCTTGGACGGCTTCAGAATCATCGATCCCTCCGCTGTTGTCATGTCCAGCTTTGCTCCATCGGCCAAACCAAGATCTTTAACGACATTACTCGGGATACGAACGGCAAGGCTATTGCCCCATCTTCCAATTTGAATTTTCATAACAATGAGAGCTAGTAGTGAATACGCCCTTTCTAGACCGCTTTGGTTCCCCCGTTGGTTCGGTGGGCCCTTTTCCGTCTCCAAATCACGGCCAAATTGCAGGCTTTAGACCTAGGGCTCAAAATCGCTACGAACGGTATCCTCTATGCGGATGCCTTCCTACCTCTCCGTCTCCATCGGCGAAAACGCGCCGGAATCGTTCAATGCCGTCATCGAAATCCCGAAAGGAAGCACTAACAAGTACGAAGTCGACAAAGACAGCGGGCTCTTGAAGCTGGACCGCGTGCTGTACTCGCCCCTTTTCTATCCGTTCGACTACGGCTTTGTTCCGCAAACCCACTATCTCGACGGCGACCCCATCGACTGCTTGGTCATGCTGCATCACCCCACCTTCCCCGGCTGCATCGTGGAGGCCCGCGCCATCGGCGTCTTAGAAATGCGGGATGAAAAGGGCCCCGATGAGAAACTTCTGTGCATCGCCACCAAAGACCCGCACTACAACAACCGCCGGTCGCTCGAGGATCTGAATCCGCACACTCTAAAGGAAGTGATCCACTTCTTTGAGGTTTACAAAGCGCTCGAGGATAAAGAGGTCGACGTCGTCGGTTGGAAGGATGTCACCGTCGCGAAAGACCTGATCCAGCAGTATCGGACGGATCGGTAGGTCGCCAACCGACCTGCGGCCCTTCCAATGATTCCGGGTCCAATTGTGGGATGCGGGGGTTCGTACCGCGTCACCCTGGCGCTCGGAATGGCGCGGTACAAACCCCCACGCCCCACAATTGGTCTAGCAGTCTCCGAAGTGATCGACTGTCGACTATGTCCTGGTTCCCCTGCGAGATGTTCGTGCTCGCGGGGGAACCGTTGGGGAGGGGGTTCCCGGGAGATCCCGGAGCTGACTAAAGCTCCTTATCCCAAGCATCATCCAACTGAGATCGCGTCAGATTCTTCACGTGCCAGTCCCCAAAAAGGGTGTTGTATCGGTAATGTCGAATTCGATCGACGAAGGTCTCGAACGAATCGTCCGGCGTGAGCATCGGACGGCTGCCGTGCCAATGGCCGGCGCCATCGAACATTACATTAACTTCCGAGGGAAGCTTGAACGAGGAATCGGAGAACTGGCGGAAGGCGATTTCCGTTCGGAAGAAATAGCTCGAGCCATAGGCCTTCCCAAGCGAAGGGGTTGTGTTCAGCGTATCCGGGAAATGGTTATCCAAGACCCTCGTGCCGTTGTCCGAAGGACAAAGGAAGATCTGCCCCGATTTCACATACGGCTGCAGCACCTCGTGCATGAACGGCATGCTGGCGACCATCGCCTGCCACTCCGGATGGCCGTTCCATATCTGCGGGGTGTACCGGTCAGAAGGGTCGATCGCGCTTGGAAAGACATCGTCGGCATCCGCCATGTAGAGCCCGATTCCCTTGCCGATCTGCGAGAGATTGCTGATGCATTGCGTCTTCTTTGCTGCGGCCTTGGCCTGAGAAAAGACCGGGAAGATGATGGCAGCGAGAATCGCGATGATCGCGATAACCACCAACAATTCGACCAATGTGAACGCTCTACGCATAGCCTTATCGGTAGTCTACGGGAGCGCCCCTTCCCGCGTTCTCACTTTCCAATACAAAACTCCCCGAAAATGCGCTCGATCATGTCCGCCGAAGCAGTTTCCCCTGTGATCACACCAAGATCGTGCAGGGCCTCACGCAAGGCGTAAGAGGCGAGGTCGAAGGGCAAGTCCTGTCCGAGAGAGCCGTGGCAGAGATTAACGCTATCCAGCGCCCGGGTAAGAGACGACGCATGCCGGGGCGCGATCGCAAAGGTGACGGATCCGTCCGGAATCTTGCTCCGGATGCTGGCGATGAGGCCGGCCAGTCCCTCGCGAGTCACCGACGAGACGGGCAAGCCCCGTCCGCCATCGGCGAGGTCCGACTTAGCCGCGACGATCTCGACAACTCCCGTAAGTCGATCTAGCTCTTCTTGATCTTCGGGCTGCCAACCGGTGGCAGAGTCATAGAGGTACCAAACCATATCCGCACCTTCCACAATCTCACGAGCCCGACCGACTCCCATGTTTTCTACTTCGTCATGGGTGTCGCGTAACCCCGCCGTGTCGATCAACACACAAGGCACACCGCCGAGATCGGCCTTCTCCTCGATGAAATCGCGGGTGGTCCCGGGGATGGAAGATACGATCGAGCGGTCGCTTCCCAGGATGGCATTCAGCAGCGAAGACTTCCCCGCATTCGGACGACCCAGGATCGCGATCCTCAGCCCTTGGCGAAGAATGCGCCCGGACTCCGCGGTATCGAGGAGCCTTTGAATTTGATCGGCGCAAACCTTCAGCCGTAACCGCCAATCCGCGACATCGGGGTCTCCCAGTTCTTCGGAAAAGTCGACATGCGCTTCCACTTCGGCCAAGATGCGATTCAGGTCGGCCCGCAGTTGCTCAACCTCAGACCGAAGCGCGCCGCCGCGTTGCGCTTGGGCTAGGCGGAGCTGATCAAGCGTTTCCGCGTCAACGGTGTCCCGAACCGACTCCGCCTGAGAGAGGTCGATACGACCCGCCGCAAATGCCCGCCACGTGAACTCGCCGGGTTCCGCCGGACGGGCCCCTTTTCCTTCGAGGAGCTCCAGCAAACGGCGCACGGAGGCCGGTGAGCCGTGCACAGAGAGCTCAGCCGACTCTTGGCCGGTATAGCTTCGACCCGCCGCAAAGAGCGTCAGCAGGCCGTCATCGAGGTCTCCGACTCGGCCGTAGTACACCCGGTGCGTTTCTGGCTCGGAAGGAAAAGGTGAGAAGATCCCCTTCACCGCCTCCCAAGCGCCTTCGCCGGAAATGCGAACAACGCAGACCGCCGCACGTCCTACTCCCGTGATCGGCGCGGCAATAAGGTCGTCGAGACGCATTCCAAGAGTATCCCCGCTTAGGAGGAGACCGGACTAGCGGAATCCGAACCAATCCAGCCAGGTCGGCGCATTCTCAACCCGAGCGAAGACAAGCTTGGCCCTCCGGAACTCATCGAGCGGCGCCAAGCTCCAAATGCCTTGCGCTTCATGCGCGCCCTTCAGCGGATCGCATAGCGACCCGCCGCCGCGTTGAAGGCGAGTGATGTTATAGCCCAGGCCAAGCTGGCCCCAGGGGGCCGCGCGGGCCTGGGTGAGATCGCCCATCCTCAAAGCCCGAAGATTGAGCCGCAAGCGACGAGAGCGTTAGCCCGAAGGAGTTGCGACTCAATCTTCGGGCGACAGCGGGACACACAAGGAAAGGC
>JBKJIP010000076.1:0-5519 GCA_046598515.1 Fimbriimonadaceae bacterium
CATCGTGCCCCGCGTTAGGGCAGTTGCCGACATGTCAGATTCAATGCCTTGATGAAGAAGCTCGCCGAAGACCGATTGAACCGGTCGGCAACTATCACCCACGCAGGGCACGATTCATCCCTGCGCTCCATGAAAGTTCTAAATCTAACACAATGCAACAGCCTTGTTGCATCCCCGCAATCCCTTGGTTTTAGTGGACGCCGATGTGGATAACTCACCGGAACTCTTGGCCCTCCTGGCATTGTTACAGGTATATTCAGGCATCCCCGCCTGATCTGGTTTCCCTCCATGAACAAGCTAATTCGCGCCCTACCTACGCTTGCAATTCTGGCCACTTTCGCGGCCGGCTCTTTTGCCCAAACCACGAATCCGCCTCCCCAAACGAATGGCCAAGGACAGGGCCAAACGCAAACCCAGGGGCAGGGGCAGGCTAAGGGCCAAGGAACGGGGCCGGTCGAAGATCCGCTGGCAAAACTGCGCGAAGGAGTAAAGGGCTCCACTCTCCAGCCCAATGAGAAGGGGCTCACCGTCGATCCGGTTGGCATCGTCAAGGCTAGCGTCGGCACGCCCGTTCGCTTCCAAGCCCGAGCCCGAATATCGGCAATAACCCCGACCACCGTAATCTTCAGCCTGAATAATGGCCCCGACGGATCCACGATCGACCCCTATGCGGGCTGGTTCACTTGGGTGCCGATGATGCCGGGAAGCTTCTCCTTCGATATCATCGTAACTGACGCGGTCAACACCGTCCGAACCGCAAGCACACGCGTCATTATCAACGTCGAGCGCAAACTCGAGCCCTTCGGCTACTCCTTCTTCACTTCCCCCCGCGCGGCGATCCAGGCACGCATGATGCTTGCCCAAAGTGGCTTCAATCGCCCCGGCATTCCTATGCAGGCGGGCGGCGAGCCAGGACAGAGCGTCACCCTTCCCGACGGCACTCAAATCAGTGCGGCAACCCTGAACGCCCTCCGGGCAATGCAGACCTCCGGCAGCGGGTTCCAACTGCCCCCCGGAATGGCCGGCACCAAATACTACGATTTCTTGTCCGGTCTCGGCCAGCCGACAAACCCGAATCAAGGCGGCCAGCCGAACAATGGTGGCCTGAACGGCGCCATCGGAACCGGCACGAATCAAGGGAATGGTCTAGGTAACACACAAGGCAAGGGCTTAGGCACGAACGCGGGCGCGGTCATTGGCGGCGCTCTAAATCAGAATCAGGGTCAAGGACAGGGACAAGGGCAAGGCCAGGGTCAGACAAATCAAGGTCTCGGGGCTCCCCCCGTAAACAATGGCGGCGTGAATCCCCTCCCCAACGTGAACTCCGGATCGGTTCCTCCCTACCAGTTCTCGCAGGAATCCCTCATCCCTCGAATCAGTGCTCCGAACAGCAACACGATGCCGACGGCCCAGATCAGCCCTCAGCTTATCGATGCGCTGCGTTACTTCGTAGGCCCATTCGACATGATGGGCTCGAACGTCTTTGTTCCCTCCCCCGACCGCTACCAACTGGGCCCGGGTGATGTGCTCGTTATCCGTTATGGCAGCGCCACGATGGAGACCAAGGAAGTTTCAGTAGCCGTCGATGGCGGCGGCAGCGTCGTCGTTCCCCCCAGCGGGCGCAAAGTCGTCATTCGGGGCAAATCTCTGGATGCCGCTGAGCAGCTCATCCGGGCCACCGTCGGCAAGGACATCCTGAATCCGGAAGTCTCGGTTTCTCTGAAAGAGCTGCGAACGATGTCGCTTACCGTTATCGGTGACGCCTTCCAGCCCGGCAGCTATCAAGTGCCCGCCGTGGCTACCCTCTTCAATGCTCTCTACATGGTCGGCGGCCCTGCCGATACCGGTTCCCTTCGCGCGATTGAGCTGAGACGGACCGACGGCACGCGCAAGACGTTCGACATGTATCAGTTCCTTATCTTTGGGGACTCGAAGCAGGACGTGCCGCTGCAGCCCGGCGATACGATCTTCATTCCCGTCGCCGGACCCCGCGTCCGCGTTCAAGGTGAAGTCGGCCGGCCGGGAATCTACGAGATGCTCGCTGGCGAGAAGCTCAAGACCGCCCTCAAGTTCGCCGGCGAGGCCAAGCCCACGGGTGTCACACAGCGCGTCGGCCAAACCACAGTGGACCCCGGCAAGGGCATCATGCTGCGCGATGTTAACATCGAGAACAACACGCCGGAAGCCAACCCGCTCGTCTTCGCGGACGACATCATCGAGGTTTACTCGGTGCGTCCGATCCTCACGAACCTCGTGACGCTCGACGGCGCTGTCGATCAGCCAGGTCAGTACGCGCTGACGGAGAACATGACGGTCAAGGCCCTCATCGAGCGTGCCCGCGGCACGCTTCCCGAGGCGAATATGGCTCGCGCCGATTTGTTCCGGCAAAACCCGGACCGGACACTGACGCTGATTCCGATCGACCTCGGTAAGGCGATCTCCGGCGATCCTACGCAGAACCTTAAGCTCGAACTCTACGACCGGCTTCGCATCTATCGCGTCGACGAGACGCAGTGGATGGGCGACCGCCAAGTCTTTGTCAAGGGTTCCGTTCGCCGCCCGGGAAGCTATCCTCGCGCGGATCGAATGAGGGTTGCCGATCTGCTCATCCAGGCCGGTGGCCCCGATGGCGACGCCTTCCTGGATCAGGCGTTCATTCAGCGCACCAACCCGGACAACACGATGGGCGAGTTGATCCGGGTTGACCTTCGCCGGGTGGCGCTTGGTGACCAGAATCAAAATATAGAGCTTCAAGATCGAGACACCCTTATCATCCAGTCCGTCGCCGAGGCCAACTACGTCCCCGAGCAGACAGTTCGAATTCTGGGTGCTTTCCAGGCTCCTGGCGAGTTCCCTGCCGCGACGAATATGAAAGTTAAGGACCTGATCCAGCTCGCGGGCGGCGTCATGCCAAATGCGGCTGACAAAGTCGAGGTGGCGCGTGCGCGAGTCGTTGAAGGAACGCCCGCGGAATCCTATAAGCTAGTCGATATCCTCTCCGGAGCCGTCGACCCCGCCGTTAATCCCGGCGATCTGGTTACCCTTGCGACCCGAAGCGATATCCAGCTCACCACTCGCTACGTGGTCATCCTCGGCGGAGTTATGCGACCGGGAACGTACGCGATCAACTCGACGACGGACAAGATTACGGACATCATCACCCGAGCCGGCGGCCTCGCGCCGAATGGCTTCGCTCGCGGTGCCCAGTTCGTCCGCGATCCGAAGAAGCTACAAACCCTGTTCCAAACCACACTGACGCCCCGTATGCGGGAAGTGCTAAACATCATCGCGGAAGACGAATACCTTCGCGCTTCGGCCAAGGCACAGGTTGAAATCGCGCGCATTCAAAAGAGCGTGAACTCTGGAAGCCAGTCGATCTCCATCCCCGGCATGCCAAGCGTCAATCAAAGCTCAGGGGCGACCGCGGAAATCAAGTTCGACAAAGACACCGTGACGCGAGCGAGAAACTTCCGCACAAGCGAAGTCGAGCCCGCCGGCAACCTGAGCATCCGTCTCGAAGAGGCTCTGAAAAACAAGAACAGCTCGCATAACCTCGTCATGGAGCAGGGCGACATCCTAATCATTCCGGACAAGCCCTCGACCGTCTTCATCAGCGGCGCCGTGTTCACACCCCAATCGACCATCTTCGAGCCGGGCAAGAACCTCAACTTCTACCTGAACAAGGCGGGTGGCATCCTTCCTGACGGCGACACGAAGCTGATCCTCATCATCCGTGCGAACGGCGAAGTCATCAAGGCCAAGGGCGGCACTCGCGTCGAACTCGGCGACATGATCTTCGTGCCCACGAAGGTGATGGCGGCCAAGCTGAGCGACCGACAGACAGAGATCGACGCGGTCTCGCGCAATATCACCTCAGCCGGGCTGATCTTCACGATCATCCGCGCCATCGGAGGCGGCTAGATAATCGGCAAGCTGCTCGTTTGGATCGGAATAGTTGTCGTCGTCATCGGCCTTCTGGCCATGGTCGGCGAGCGCTATCCCGGCTTCAAACTGGGCCGCTTGCCGGGCGATATCGTGATCGAGAAGGACAACAATAAGGTCTTTATCCCAATCACGTCCATGCTCGTCGTCAGCATCCTCATCAGCGTCGGGTTCTTCATTCTCCGGATCTTCAAGCGATGAGCGTCCGCATGGTCTCCTTCGATGCCGCAGAAACGCTGGTCCAAGTCCGCTGGAACCCGGGCGTCTTCGCGGTGGAGCGAGCCGCAGAGATCGGCATCGCTCTCGACGCCCAAGTCGCGGCTGAAGTCTACGATCGCCTTCTCTACTCCCGTTGGGGCGAGTACAAGGCTTTGAACCTCTGCATGGATGGCGACTCCAACGAGGAGCGGTGCGATGCGTTCTGGCAGACGCTCACCTCGGATTGGCTGGAAAGAATCGGCGGTCCGCCGCGAGGCGCGGCTTTGGTCGCTCATGCCAATGAGCGGATGTTTGCCGAGGATAGTCCGGTCTACGCGATCTTCGACGATGTCCTCGACACGCTGGCCGCGCTGAAAGCGCGAGGCATCCCCATCGTAGTGCTCAGCAACTGGGACTATTCCCTGCACCGGGTCCTGCGGGCCTACAATCTGACCCCCTGGTTCGACCACGTCTTCGCCTCCCTGGAGTTTGGCCCCGAGAAGCCCGAACCCGAGCTATTTCAGGCCGTGGAGAACCGAACCGGCTATTCCGGCCACGAGATCCTGCACGTAGGGGATAACGCCCTAGACGACCTCCACGGCGCCCTAAACGCCGGATGGCGCGGCGCGCTCATCGATCGCTCGCGAAGCGAGCGAGACGGGCATAACCTGTCCGATCTGCGCCAAGTGCTTGAGTTGGTTTAGGCGGGAGATCCCGGGACTCCAAAACCCCAAACTTAACCCTTCCGGGTGTAGATTCCGTCGAAGATCACCGTCCACTTCTTCGTTTTCGCGTCTAGAGCTTCGATCAACTGGCGGACGGTGCCGTCTTTGCGCTTGGTGATCCATTCGCGGGTCTTTTGATTCTCCTGGCCAGGTTGGGCGCTGACGCCTTCGAAGTAGATCCCATCCTTCACCGGCCGACCCGTCCGAAACACCGTCCAGCCGTCTCGGTTGGTCCAGACATGCCGCCATGCCTTCTCGCCGGCGTCATAGGCGAAGAGGGAACGGCCGTGGACTTCGCCGCCGCCCTGACGCCATTCTTCCGTGACTCCGAAGCCGCGATGGACTTTCTTGATTGAGTTCTCGCCGGCGAACTGGCCGTTGAACGTGACCGTCCATTCTCCGACCCAGTGGTCCATCGCGTCTCCGCCGGGCATACCTTTGAGAGGAAACTCGAGTTTTTCCAGCGTCTTCTTGTACCGCGGTTCGTCGTGCAGGGATGCGAGGTCTTCATCGGCTTTGAGCTGGTCGGGATCGCTGAATCCACCGGTGATCGCTAACTCTAAGTTCTTCAAGGCGTCAGCCGTTTTGCCCTGACGAGCTTTGACGCAAGCAAGGTTGTAGTCCGTGAAACCCGAGGGGATGCCAAGCGCTTTG
>JBKJIP010000244.1:0-5145 GCA_046598515.1 Fimbriimonadaceae bacterium
GTAACCCGAGGATGAGGGGTAGTTTGTTGAGTTTCATATCAGTCTCCTTTTCTCAGGTCACCCTGAGACGTGTTACTGTATGTCACTCTTGGCCGATATATTGTGATGTATATCACAATATTTCAATTGGCTTGCGGCACGGATCGGTGGGGTCGCCGCACGTTCCGAGTGTCGTGTTGGGAACTAGGAATATCCCTCGCACGCAGATCGCATTGCCTGAAGTCCCTCTCCCCAGACAGCTCGGGGAGGGGGGGTGGAACATTACTTCTTCGGCACCGTCGCCATCAGGGCGAGGGTTGCCCAGCTGGTTCCGTTGAACGAGGCGTATTGGCTTTGGCCGTGGGGGAAGCCGGCGTCGAAGTAGTTGTTGGCGGGGAGGGCTCGTTTGTAGACGAACCATGAACCGTCCGCATCTTGCGTTCTCAGCAGGTATTCGACACCCTTCTGATATGCGGCATCCGTGACCGGAACCCCGGCTTGGTTCAGGGCGTAGAGCGCTTGGCCGGTGGCGTAGGCGTCACTCTGAGACGTCGGCGCTTGGGACCATCCGCCGTCTTGCCTTTGATCTTTTCTGACCTCGGCGATGGCGGTTTTGCGGTCTTTTACTCCGGACCAGATCATGCCTAGTAGTCGGAAGGCTCGATCTTCGCTCGTTTTGGCGGGCGTTGCGGCGAACCAGGCGGCGGCTTTGGCGATGCGCTCGGAGACTTCCTTGGCGTCCGACTTTGGCGCGTACGTCTTCAATCCGCGAACCGCGAGGGCGGTCATGGTGAAGAAGCTGGACTGCATCGGCACGCGCGGCAGTGAGAAGGACCAGAAGCCTTCCGGAGTCTGCTGGCGACCCATGACCATGGCCATGGCGCCGGCAGCGGGGGTGACGGGGTCGTTCTGCGAGACCATGCCGTTCAGCAGCCAGGCGTAGCCGGGGGTGACTTCGTTCATCTCGATGAGCGGGACCTGCTTCATGACCTCGGGGTCCTTCAGGGCGCCTTCATGCAGCGGCTTGGTGGCGGAGAGCATGCCGCCGAGCTTCATGAGGTGCGTCTTCTGCAGTTCGGGATCGGTCTTGAATCCGCGGGCTTTGGCGTCCGCCGTCACCATGCGGCCGAGGCCTTCCTGGTGGCAGGAGATGCAGTTCGTGTTCTTGCCGAACTCGACCATGGAATCCTGGAGCAGCTTCAGGCTGAGGGGGATGGCTTCTTTGGCCGTGCGCTTGGCGGCAACCCTGCCGATGGGCGCGCCGAGAAGGGAAGCGGTTAGCTTGTATCCGCGACCGGCGGCGAGGGCGGCGGCGTTTCGGCCTTCGGCATCAGTGGCCTTGAGGTCCGATCCGGCGGCGAGCAGGGCTTTGATCAGCTCAGGATTTTCGCCATTGGCGGCGGCGAGCATCAGGGCGGTTCGGCCCTTGGCATCTTTCGCGTTGGGGCTCGCTCCGGCTTTTAGCAGCATTTGGGCGAAGGAAGCATGGCCGGTCATGGCGGCTTCCATCAGCGGCGTCTGCTTTTCGAGATCGACGGAATCGACCTTGGCGCCGGCTCCGAGGAGGACTTGCCCGGCTCCATCATTGCCTTGACGGGCGGCAAAGGCGAGGGCGCTGACGCCTTCGTCATCCTGAGTATTGACTTCGGCTTTGTGCTGAATCAGTTCGGCGACTACACCGGGGTGACCGGCATTGGCGGCGAACATGAGCGGGGTCATGCCGTCTCCGCGGGGGACGTTGACATCCACGCCCTTGGAGATGAGCAACTTGACGCCATCCAGGTTCGCGGACATCGCCGCGAAGGTGATGGGGGTGCCGTAGGGGCTCTCGCTATCCGGCTTGGCGCCGGCGGCGAGGAGTTCCTTCATGACGTCGGTCTGGTGCGACGCGCCGGCAATGTATAGCGGCGTCAGTTCGAGGCCATTTCGTGAATCGGGGTCGGCGCCCTTCTTGATCAGGGCCTTGACGCCCTCGAGATTGCGGTGATCGATGGCCATGAACAGGTCTTGGCCGAACTTGCCTTTCGCGGCGACGGGGGGATCGGTCGATTTTCGGCCGGCTTGTTGGATCAGTCCGGGCCAGAGTGCGGCCTGGCTGGCGGCCACGGCGCCGAGCAACATCGCTCCCACGATGAGCCGAGCCTTTCTTTTTCGAGTGTGCAGTTGATTTCCCATATCTGGATACCTTTCGTCGCTCAATGTGGCGACGCCGGAATATGATGACGGAAGAGCTAGGTGGATTGGAAGTCTCTTGGGCCTTCCGGGCAATTTGCGGTCGGGCTTAGGTCCCGGTTTGAAGGGTGTCGTCTGGATGCGCGGATATCGTAAATTGTAGAGTCTCTTGCAAAAGTCCGTCAATAGTCACCTCAGACCGTGATTCAACCCATCGCCCAGGTTCCCCGTTCGCCCATTCACAATTCACAATTCACGGCTCGATGCACATTTGCAAGAGCCTCTGTAAATCGTAAATCGACAAACGGGGAACCTGAAATGAAGGATCCTGGGTTATGCGAGAATTAGGCGATGTTCGATGTCGTCGTCTTAGGTAGCGCAAACGTTGACTTCGTTTTCCGCACCGAGCGTTTGCCCAAGGTGGGCGAAACGGTTATAGGTGAGGACGTGGCCATCCACCCCGGTGGAAAGGGTGCCAACCAGGCAGTTGCCGCGGCGCGGATGGGCGCGCGGACGGCCATGGTTGGGGCCGTCGGGAAGGATGCGAATGGCGATTGGCTCTTGGCCGGTCTCGAAAGAGACGGGATCGACATTTCTGGGATCGAGAGGCTCGATGTGCCTACCGGCGCGGCCGGGATCGGCGTGGACCGCGAGGGTAGAAACCAGATCATCGTTTCGCCGGGAGCCAATGGGCGAATCGACCCCGGTGCGATCGCTTTGCCCACGGGCGTGAGTGTTGTCCTAACTCAGCACGAAGTTCCGGAGGCTGCGGTGGATCGATTCCTGGAGCTCGCCTTCCAAGCGGGTGTTCCGTACCGAATCATAAACCCTGCTCCTGCCCGTCTGCTGACGGAGGCTGAACGTCGCTTTGCGAACGTGATTGTCCCCAACGAGTCGGAAGCAGCGTTGCTCACGGAGAACGCCGACCCCGCGGCGGGTCTGTTGGAGCAAGGGTTTGAGGATGTGATCCTAACGCTAGGTGCGAAGGGTGCCCTTTACGCTCATGGTGAAACCAGGAAGAAGTTCTCGGCCCCGAAAGTAAATGCCGTAGACACCACTGCTGCCGGCGACGTCTTCTGCGGTGCGCTTGCCGCCTTTTTGGCGGAAGGGATGGCCATAGAGAGAGCGATCGAGACCGCGATTCGCGCCGCCTCGATTTCGGTGACACGCGCGGGAGCCCAGACTTCGATTCCGTTTCGCTCAGAAATTCAGGCTTAGAGGATCGAGCGATAGGGAATCGGCTTAAACTCGGGCTTGGGGAACCAAGCTTCGAACTCGACATTGGTGGCTTCTTGGTTGCCGAAAAGTGTTTCTCCGACCAGGGAGAAGCGGCCCGTCCAACTGTGGCGCAGCCACGCATGAGGATCGAGCTCGCCGCTGTCGACCATTTCGCGCAGCTCATGAGCCGTGTAGCGGCCCGTCTGAACGCCGGCGTTGTCGATCGCCCAACGGCCCCAGAAGTCCTTTATCCAGAACATGATTGAGTTCATAGTTTTATTCTACGGTCGATTTTCTATCCTCACTAGAGGGTTGGTGCTTTTGGCGATTTTCGCTCTTTGATCTCACCTAGGGATGGACCGCAGATTGACATTAACTCGCCCATGGCAGGAAGGCGTGTGATGCAACTCACTAAACAGTAAATACAGCGCTCTCCTCGCTATTGCGAGATCAGCAGCATGATCAAGGCGAACAGCCCGATGACGCCCATCACGATCCAGGCGATGTGCCATGAGTAGGGATTCTCGCCGACCGGAACCCCGAAATCTTCGATCCGTCCGGGGGCATGGGTGCGATGCTCAAGATTCCAGAGCTCCTGGCTGCGCGATCTCGCGACCTCGATCAGCTCTTCAGCGGGGAAGCTAATGATGGGGGGCGGCATTTCCGTCTCCCGCCTCGCGTGGTAGGAGACGACCAGTTCGGCTTCCCGCTGATTGAGATGACCATCGCTCGTCGCTAGCCGGCTGGGAAGAACCTCCCGCACATGGGCGACCAAGGTATCCAGCTCATCCGGAGTAACTCCCAGGATTTCCCGCAGCTCCAAGAGTCCCACATACCCGCCATCCTCCTCGCGAAAGCGTTCGCGGAGATGGTGCAGGTCGAGAACGGCGCGCGCTTCTTCGGGAGTGAGATTGGTGGTGGTCAAGTTTCCTCCTGATGGACGTTGGGCGGGCCGATTTAGGTTTCAAACGCCGTGCTGAAGGTTAGAATAGAAGCGGAGGTGAACAATCATGCGTAGACCCATTGTTCTGCTTTCCATCCTTTTGCCCTTGACGATCGGGTTTTCCCAAGTGGAAACCCAGTTCGCCAAGAAGTTGAAGGCTCTGAAAGCGGAGTATCAACAAGCGCAGAATAAGTTCTTCGCAGACTATCAAAAGATCAAAGACGAAAAGGCTCAGATGGAGTTCTACACCAAGAACAACCCATCTGGCAAGTTCGTCGACCGGGCCGTGAAGCTCGCTCGGGAAGGTGGGAACGATCCGGCCGGACCGCAAGGCTATGAATTCGCAATTAGCGTTCTCCAGGGTTCGAACAAGCAAGACGTGCTCAAGAAACTGGGTAAGGAAGCTCTCGACAAGTACGCCAAGAAAGGCGGATTGACGGGCCTGATCACACAGCTTGGCTACGGCTACCCCTTTGAAAAGAAGGAAGCCGTCGGCATGCTCGAGCATGTTCTGAAGGTGACCGAAAGCGATCCGACCCGTATCGCCGCCACGGCCTCAATGGCCCGTCTTCACAAGGGATGGGGTGAGCCGAAGGCCGAGGACGAAGCGATCGCTCGGAAGTATCTGAACGAGCTCGTCGCAAAATGGCCGAAATCGAAAGAGGCGGAATCCGCCAAGGGAGATCTCTACGAACTAGATAATCTTCGGATGGGTAAGGAATTCCCGGATTTCGAGACCACCGACCAAGACGGAAAATCCTGGAAGCTCTCCGATTACCGCGGCAAGGTAGTCGTTATCGACTTCTGGGGCTTTTGGTGAGGGCCTTGCCGAG
>JBKJIP010000275.1:0-3086 GCA_046598515.1 Fimbriimonadaceae bacterium
ATGGTCGGCTACAACCGTCGATTCGCCCCCCACATCGTCAAGATGAAACAGCTCCTGGAGGGATCCAGCGACGCGAAGGGGCTGGTCATGACGGTGAACGCGGGTGCGATCCCGGCCAACCACTGGACGCAAGACCCGGACGTCGGCGGCGGACGCTTCATCGGTGAAGGATGCCACTTCGTGGACCTGCTCCGATTCCTAGTCGGCAAGCCGATCACAAGCGTTCAGGCGATGATGTTTGGCGCCAATGCCGCTTCGCCCGTGAAAACGGATAAGTGCGTCGTCACCCTCGGCTTCGCCGATGGCTCCGTCGGCACGATCCAATATTTGGCCAACGGTCATAGTTCCTTCCCCAAGGAGCGGCTAGAGGTCTTCTGCGGCGAGCGCGTCCTGCAGATGGACAACTATCGCATGCTGACCGGCTTTGGATGGCCGGGGTTCACCAAGATGAAGCTCTCCAAGCAGGACAAGGGCCAGGAAGCTTGCGCCGCGGCCTTCATCGAGACGATCAAGCAAGGGAAACCTTCGCCGATTCCGTTCGACGAGATCGTCGAAGTCCACCGCGTCTGCTTCGACGCCGATCGCAAGATGCGCGGAGTCTAAGCCGAAAGAAACTTGTGGAGCCGTTCCGCCATCCACTTCCGAAATTCGGGAGTTGTGGGCGGCGAGTGCTTTGATCGCTTGATAAGTTCCGTCTGCGCGGCGGGAATGACTTCTTTCACGCGCGCCAGAAGCTTGTCGCCCGGGAAAGAGAGGTCTTCTTCGGCGGCGAATACGAGCGTGGGAGTGCGGAAACCCTTGAAATCCTCCGGCTTGGCGAGGGGCGGCGGCCTGAAATCGAGTTCGAACGACTGAAACGCCTCGCCCATGTAGTCGAACCAATCGTCATCGAGTGTGGTGAGGATGTTCGATAGAAATTTCTTCAGACGCTCCGGGGACGGGTTCTTGCGGTAAGCCATCATCGGCAACATGAGCTTGGTTACGCCCGGTATCAGGTTCCCGTTTACGAATCCGGCGGGCACGATCAAGACCAGTTTCTTGACGCGATCGGGCATCATCAACGCAGCCTGCCGCGCCACAAATCCGCCCCAGCTCACGCCTAGGAGACTGAACTCCTTGAGGCCCATCGCGTCTGTGAGGTCTCGGAGCCAGCGTCCGTAGGCGTCGGTCTTAAGGTCGAGTCGGAGGGGAACGGCGCGGATGGATTGGCCGGGCACGTCCGGCGCATAGATGCAATAGTGCTCCAACAGCGGCACGAGCTCATGAACCAAGTGAGCCGAACTTGCAAGGGCCCCGTGAAGTACGACAAGCGGTGGACCTTCGAGATTTCCGGCAACGAGAACATGGTTTCGACCCGTCGAAGTCATCACATCCCGATGGGAAACAGGGCCAGGAATGCGCTTGAGAAAGTGTTGATACCAGTTCTCGAGCTTTGCCTGACCCTCCGTACTCGTGAAGATCGGGTTCGCCATTGACGGGGAAATGCTACCAGGAGGGCGGATAATAAGTTGTGGGCGACATCAAGAATCCCAAGATAATCATTGCCAAAGGTCTGCTCTTCATCCCGCTCGGATTGATGGCGTGCGCCGTAGTTCTCGTTGAAGCTCCTAGGCTGACGGTGGTGATTGGGCTTGGTCTGGCGATTTGGGCTTTCTGCCGGTTCTACTACTTCGCGTTCTACGTGATCGAGCATTACATCGACCCCAGCTTCAAATTCGCAGGCTTGACCTCCGTGGCGACCTACTTGTTTAGAGCCAAGTCCCGAAAAGACTAACTCCAGGGCGCTCGGAGAGATAACATTAACACATGGTGTTTCTCTCCGCAATTTTAGCGGTACAGGGTGATGCATTCAACCCTGGTCCCAATCCCCTTCTGATGCGGCATCCGACGCTCAGCCAAACTCAAATCGTCTTCCAATTCGCCGGCGATCTATGGTCGGTCTCGCGTTCCGGCGGGTCGGCGACGCGCCTCACGAGCGCCGCCGGCGTGGAGATGCGTCCTTGCTTCTCGCCCGACGGCTCGACCGTGGCCTTTACCGGCCAATACGATGGCAACACGGACATTTACACCGTGCCCGCCGCGGGCGGTGTTCCCAAACGGCTGACTTACCATCCCGCGCCGGATCAGGTGATGGGCTGGACACCCGACGGAAAGTCGGTCATGTTCGCCTCGGGCATGATCTCAAACACGGATGCGCCCCGAATGTTCACCGTGTCCAACGCGGGCGGAACGCCAAAGGCTCTGCCATTTCCATCGGGCACGATGGCATCGTTCTCGGCGGACGGCTCTCAAATCGCCTATGTGCCCGGCTATAAGTGGCAAGAGGCCTGGAAGCGCTACCGCGGTGGCCAAGCCTATGCGATTTGGATCGGCCAGATGTCCGACTCCAAGGTAGTCGAAATCCCCCGCAAGGGTTGGAACGACGAACAGCCGATGTGGGTCGGCAACAAAATTTTCTACCTATCCGATCCCAAGGGCCCGGTCGGCCTTCATAGCTACGACGTCGCGAGCAAGAAGGTAACCGCTGAGATTCCCGGCGATGGATTCGACATCAAGTCCGCCGATGCCGGCCCCGGCGCTATCGTTTACGAAAAGCTGGGTTCTATCCACCTATTCGATCTCGGGACCCGGAAGTCAAGCCGGGTCGACATCGACATCAAGGGTGACTTCCCCGAAGTCCGCCCCGCCTTTAAAGATGTAAAGGGCAATCTAACGGGCGTCAGCATTTCCCCGAGCGGCCAGCGTGCCGTCGTATCCGCCCGAGGCTGGGTCTTCACGGTGCCCGCCGCGAAGGGCGATGCTCGCCTTCTGAACGACAAACAAGGCGTTCACCGCCGCGATCCGGCGTGGTCGCCGGATACGAAGACGATCTCGTACTTCACCGATCAAGGCGGCAAGCAGCAAATCGCACTGTATGACGTCGCCACCGGTAAGGAGCGGCTCGTCGATCTCGGCGATTCGCCTGCTTACTACTATGGAGCCGGACCAAGCTATTGGTCACCGGACTCGACAAAGATCGCCTACGTCGACAATCGAAACAAAATGTGGGTGCTTGACGTGGCGAGCGGGAAGAACACGGAGGTTGA
>JBKJIP010000278.1:0-9602 GCA_046598515.1 Fimbriimonadaceae bacterium
GACTGGCGAACCATGGCCGTACCGGTCGGAATCTCGACGCCGATGGCTTCGCAGATGCCGCGATCGATGGCCCGAATCTGAGCCTCGATCTGGTCGAGCCGATTGGCGGGGCCAATCACGACTACATAGGTGTCCTTCTTCGTGTTCGCGCCGGACGCGGCTGAGCTCTGCTGAATACGAGCGTTTCCATCACCACCTTGGGTGCCACCCTGACCGCCGGTTCCCGTTCCGCTATCGCCGATCACATCGGTTTGCGAAATCGCAACCTGCTCGCTCGGGAGGACCATTTCGAATCCGCCCATATCGACGGGAACCGACTTCAAGACCGAAGCCTTGATCTGGGTGCCCTCACCCGAGTAGATGGGTACCACGCGAGTCTCCGAGTTGCTGGAGACGGCGCCGAAGTTCTTCAGCACCTGCGTATTGGCCGCAACCACCCAAGTGTTGTTGCGCTTGGCGTAGTGAAGGCCGCTCAACGAACAGATCAGATTCAGTGCCTCTTCGACACTCACGTTCGAGAGGGCAACCGTAACTTGACCCTTCACGTCCGGAGCCGTGACGATATTCGCCCCGGTCTGCATGGCGAGCGCCTTCAGAACGAGCACGACATCCGTGTTCTCGAACTGGAGGTTAACACCTGACGTGCGTTGAGCGTTGGTCGGCGTCCAAGTCGGTTCTTTCTCGACCTTCGCGCCGGCTTTCTTGGCATCGACCTTGACCTCGGCCCGATTGGCATTGCGCGATCCGGGGATCGGCGTACCGTCGGGGGTCAAGAGAGCCATGGCACGGGCCATCTCATCATTCTCACCCGTCAGCTTGCTCAGGATTTTGCTGTTGTTATCCTGAACGTTCTCGGTGAACTTTGCCACCGGGGCCGAGAGCGGATTGATGATGCTGGGCAGCGGTTCCGTACCACGAGGCGCCTTGTTAAGCTCCTCGATTGGTGCGGCGATCGCGCTGTCGGTATTGATATCGACCATCCACGTGCCATCAATTTGGTTCACATCGACCTTTGCGTTCGGGTCCATTTTGATATGGACGCGAACCTTCGCCGGCTTCGCTTGGAACCAGTAGGATCCTACGGAGGAGACTCCGCCGTAGTTCACTTTTTGCGTCGTAGCCTTTCCGGCCAAACGGGCATTAAACTCCAGCATGAAAGACTTGCCACCTAGAAGGCGGATTGTCTTCGGCTGAGCCAGGTCGTCGCCCGAGACCTTGACTTGCAGTCCGTCGCCAACCTTGGTCACGTCGACCCCTGTCAGCGTTCCTTCGGCGCTCGCGATCGACGCGAGCGTCGCTAGCGAGAGCCCGAAAAGAAGTTTCTTCATTGCTTTCCTCTTGTTTCCTTGTTGCTGGAATCCAGCCCTATTGGTTTTGCTGGGACTGACCGCCACCCTTCGTGGGAGTGGACTTAGCCGAGTCCTCGATTGAAATCTTTTTGATCTTTCCGCGGTGGCGGACTATCATTTCGCCGTTCTGAACGCCGAGTAGCTTCGTTTCCGGATCGAGTTGCGAGCCGACTCGGACGAGCCGCTGCTTGCCAGCGCCATCGGTAACGATGGCGGCCGAGTTCGAACCGCTAACGACACCGTTCAGCCTGTACGGAACCTGTTGAATATCGGGCATGCCCGTATTCGGATTCGTACCGACATCCGGCAACTGGCCATTTCCGGAGCCCTGGAGTGTTCCTGGGTCGAACTGGTACGGCGGGATCGTCCGGCCGCCCTTCGCTATGCGTGGGCCTGTATACTTGGGTCGCGGCGGATTCGGATTTGTCACCGGCGTCGCATTATTCGGTACCGGCTTCACCACTTCCATCGGATCCCAGCGCGCACCGTTGAACGGATCGCGAGCTGGCAGCGCGGACGCGGCCACGAGGGCGGGGTCCACGAGCATTGAGACTTCGTTTTTCGCTGAGCTCGGAGCCAAATTCGGGTTTCGAGTGGGATTGTTAGGATCCAAGGTCTCGTTGACATTGGTGCCCGAGTTGTTGTTGACAACTATCCCGCCGTTGTGATTTTCCTCACCCGTATTCCTGCCCGGATCCGTTGGCTTCGCCGGGATACCGCCGCTTTCGGTCGTCGTGGGTTCGACGGTCGTCTCCGAGGTGTTCTCCGCTTTGGGCTCAGCCTTCTTCGTCGTCACTGGCGCGGGTTCGGGGGAACCTCCGCCCATGAAGCTGAAGGCGCTTGCTCCGACCAAGACGACGCCAAGCGCCGCCAGGATCATAATCTTTTGTTTGTCCTTCATTAGTTGATCCCCTTGTTTCGGCCACTGATGTTAATGGTCTTTTCCACGGGTGCCTCTTCGGTCTCCGCCTTCTTGGTGGAGCCATCGGAGGGGAAGAGATAGGCTCGGAACTCGAAGCCGACGTTCAGCTTGGGACCGCCGCCCTTGGTAGCTCTTTCCTGCATCGTGTTGGCGGGCTGAACGGAAACCGTTCGAGTTGCCAAGATCTTCGGGAACATCTGGATCGCCTTGACGAAGTTCTGAACCGACTTGTAATCGCCGCGAGCGTTGACCTGAATGTCGAGTTCGGTGTAGTCCTTCTTCTTGGTCTTCTTCGATTTCTCGCCAGACTTCGCGGTCATTGAAACCGGTGTCGCTCGCGGGATGGGCCGAACGCCGAGCACTTCTACGCCCGCTGTCTTGCCTGCCTTTTCCAGCTCCTTGAGGAGCGTCGGAACGTAGGCAACGTCCGGAACGCCTTGCTCGAGGTGACTTAGTTCGACCTTGCTCGCCGTGAGCTGTCCGATAGCTTCGTCTAGTTCTTGCTTAACCTGCTTCTCATCGAGCTGCTCCTTCTTGAGTTGCTCGACTTCGGCCGCCACTTCGCCGTACTTGGAGTACTGCATGTAGGACAGGCCCGAGCTGACCAGAACCGTCGCAATCATCATGATGAGGAAGGGTTTGGGGTTGGGACCGCGTCTCATGACTCCTCCTTTCCTTCATTCTTCGTTCGCTCTTCGATGGTGTCCTTCAGGGCCGCGTCGATTGCGAACTCGAGAATGTGCGTGTTCGCTACGGGCTTCTCTTGCGAGAACTTGAAGTTCACGGATTCGAGATCCGGTGAACCTTGCAGCCTGAGCTGGAATTCACCGATTCGTTCCTGGGCGTCCGCGAGGCCGCCTAAACTGATCGTAATGGGGGACTTGGGGTCCTGACCTTGACCGCGGATCGATGTCAGCCAAACCTTGTCGGGTGTCTGAACCGTCAGGTGCTCGAGAACTCGGTTCCATTTGTCCGTCAGTCCTCGTGCCGCCTGCAAAGTCTCGACCCTGGGGCCGACCGATGCATATTCGGCTCTGGCATCTTCGATCTTGGTCAACAGCGGTTTCAGTTTTTGGGCGTTCGCCTCGAGCTGAGACTTCTCACCTTGAGCTTGCTCGGTCTTGAACACCAAGAAGCCGACAGCGCCGAGGCCGACCACCGCGCTCGCAACGAAGCTCATGAAGAAAATCCTGGATTTGGATTCTCCCCGCTTCTCTGCGAGACGCTGTTCTTGGATTAAGTTAATGAGAGGCATAGTCTTTCCACCCTTAAGCTGCTTTCGTGAAAGGTCGCAGCGCTAAACCGGTAACCACTCCCAGTTCGAGGCCTTTGCCTTCGCCCGCCGAAGCGCCGAAGGTCGGATTATCGAAAAGGCCGAGGCTAACGGCCGGCATCCCAAGCTTGTGTCCGAGGTAGTCGGCGATTCCCGGCAATCGGGCGCCGCCGCCGCTCAGTACGACCGCTTCCACGGCCTTGCTCTTGGGTGCGTTCTCGCCGCCGCCGGACTGGAAGTAGTTCAGCGATCGGCGCACTTCACGAATCAAATCATCGATGTGCGGTTGGACGACCCGTAGCGGGGGATTTTCCCGCGGCGTGGAATCGTCAACCAGTTCAGAGAGATCGAGTTGGGCTTTGCCCGACTCGGCATCTTCATCCGAAAGTCGGAAGTAGGCTTTCAAAGCATCGGTCAGCGTTTGGCCGCCCTGAGGAAGCGATCGCGCCATGGCGAAGACGCCCTGGGTAACCACGCTCATGCTCGTGGACGAGCCGCCGATGTCGATCATCGCAATCGTCTTGTCGTGCCACTGGCTGCCTGGGTCGCTTTCGACGAGAGCACGGTAAGCGGCAAACGGTTCGACATCGACACAGTCGACCTCGAGGCCGGCGGCCTGACAGGCGCGCACTCGGCTCTCCACGACATCGCGAGGAGCGGCCACGATCAGAACGTCCATCTGGTTCTCATCGACTTCGCCGATGATCTCAAACTCGACATAGCTGTCCTCGACCGAACTCGGTACGTAGCGTCCGGCTTCGAACTTGATCGATTTGCGCAGGGTGGCTTCCGACATCTTCGGAATCCGCACGGGGCGGACGATGACCGCGCCTCCGGATACGGCGATGACGGCCGAGGTGGCCTTCATGTCGTTTTCCTTCATGACCTGCTTAATCGCATTGCCGATGGACTGGGGATCAACAATCACGCTCTCTTTCACGGCGTCGCCCGGAGTTCGGATCTCGCCATAGCGAGCGATCCGGAAGCCGCCAGAACCTTTCTCGAGCTGCGCCACTTTAATGAAGTGGTGACCGATGTCGATACCTACGAAAACTCTTTTTCCAAAAGGATTGAATCCCATAATCTTAAGCCGCCTCCTTCATAACCGCGGTGGATTGGAGCCACTCGTCGACTGAAGTCTTAGCGAATCGCCAACGCCCGTCGACTAGAAATCCTGGAACCGAACCTTCTTCTGCGAGCTGAGCGAGAGCTTTTGGCTGAATCCGAAGATAAGCCGCCGCATCCTTCAGCGTCCACAGAGAATGCTGGTTCGCCGCAACCGCCCGGAACAAGTTGCTGAGCTGATCAGGTGTCAGCAGCAACTCGAGCCGCACAACCGACGTGTCCCCTTGCGGAAACGCCGCCGGAGCTACCTCCCGGTTCGGCTCGGTGTTGTCTAAAACGTCATACATGGTTGGTTCCTCACCCTCGTTCTTGGCCGCGACCGGGAACACCGGTTCGGCCCCTCCGCCGCTCACCACCTGGATCGTCCCGCCACGGTAATCCTGCCCTTGGATGGGCACGGCGACGTGCGTCGCTCGGCGAATGGCGTCCGCTAAGTTCACGCTGCAACCTCCAAACCGGCGTAGTCGGCTACGACGTCGTGCATGAAATAGCTGTCGATCGCGTGGACCTTTCGCGCCATGCCCAAAAGCAAGGCGTTGTCGGCCAGTTGGCAAATCACGCGGGGATAGCCCTTCGCAAACTTGTTAAGCTCGTAAATCGCATCGGGAGTGAACGGGCTGTGCTCGGCGGAGAAGCCGGCGACCCGTAGGCGATGCAGAATCATCTCACCCGCCTCCGTAATGTCGAGGGGTTGCAGGGTGTGACGAACGGCCAAGCGCTGATTCAACGCAGGAACCTTGGCGATCTTAGGTCGAAGCTCGATCTGGCCCAGTAGGATCAGGCTGATCAAGAACTGATCGTTCATTTGGCAGTTCAAGAGAAGCCGCAGCTCCTCGAAGGTGGTAGCCGAACGGATCAGATGCGCCTCGTCGACCAAGATCACAATCTGCTGACCGCGCTCATAGTGCGCGAGGAGCGTGTTGTGAAGCTCTTGGACGAGAACCTGCCGGTTCCGAGAAACCGTGTGTACGTCGAGTTGATCCAAAATCTCTTGGAGCATCTGGATCGGCGTGAGAATCGGATTAACGATCATCACGATGCGGTACTTGACCGGATCGAGCAGATCGAGCAGCTTTCGGCTGATCGTCGTCTTTCCTAGTCCGATGTCTCCGGATAGCATCGCGGCTCCCTTGTTGCGCGTGATGGCATAGTGCAGCATCATCAGCGCGTCCTCATGAGCGCGGCTCATATATAGAAAGCGTGGATCCGGCGTTAAGCTAAACGGCGGTTCTTTCAGTCCCCAATAGGCTTCATGCATCTTGCTGGTAACCCCTGTTCCCAAGTAGTTTTTCGGTGGTAAAGGGCCGAAACCTTAGGCATGACTTCAACAATTGCGGTAGGAAATCTCCCAAAGGGTGTGGCATCTGACCAAACTGCTTGTTCCGTCAGGGCCCAATTTGATATTAGGTATTCGTGCCGGGGCGGCCTTCTAAGGGCTAATATCAGTCCGGTTGGGCTGCATTCTCGTTTGCGGATTGGGTCAGGTTGGTTACCGCGTCGCGCGTCTCTTGGCGCGCGCTGGCGCTGAGACGCGAGTGCTCACCATCGACCCTCGCGAAGAATTCACGCAGGATCTCGTTCCCTACGGAGTCCCGATCGAAATCGGGGATGCGCGGGCGGATCGATGCCTTATCGCCGCGGGCGTTCATGATGCCGACTGCGTCATCGCCTGCACCGACGATGACCTCATCAACATCGAAATTGCACTCGACGCGAAACGACTGAATCCGGGCGTTCGCGTTGTAGCCCGCCTTTTCGATCAGACCCTTGCCCGCCGGTTGACTCAGAATGCCGTTGTCGACCGTGCCTTCGGAATGTCCACCGTCGCCGCGCCCGCCTTCGCCGCCGCCGCTCAAGCCAAAGAGCTTGCGGGTCAGTTCGAATGGGAGGGCAAGCAATACGCCGTTCAAAGAGTCGAGGAGGAAGGCATCGACGGCTCCGGGTTCGGTATCGTGCCGACCGTCCCGCATCGTCCAAAACTTGGGGCGAAGAAGAGTGACTGGCGCAATGCGTTCCGATTCGTTGGTCAGATTTGGACAGGGTCGCCAAAGTCTCTGCGTCTGATCCTCGCTTCCATCACCACGCTCGGCTTCATCTCCGTTGCGGTCTTCAAGGTTGGCATGGGCCTATCCCTCGTGGATGCCTTTTACTTTGTGACGACAACCTTGACGACCACGGGTTACGGTGATATCACTCCCAAGGATCACTCCGTCTGGGTCAAGGTTTACACCTGCTGCCTGATGGTCCTCGGATCGGCCGCCATCGCGACGCTGTATTCGCTCCTCACCGATTACATCGTCTCCGAGCGATTCAATCAGCTCCTTGGGCGACAACAAGTCCTGCATAGCGGGCACGTCATCGTGGCCGGCCTCGGCAATGTGGGCTTCCGGACCGCTAACCAGTTGCTTGCCACGGGCTCTGACGTGGTCGTCCTCGACGTCTCCGCGAGCCCCGAATACCGAGGGTTCTTGGAGAAAGACATGCTCTTTCTAGTGGGCGACGCCCGCGATCCCCTGGTTTTGGAGCGAGCCGCTATTGAGCGCGCGACCGCCGTGATCGCGGCGACGGACGACGACGCCGTAAATCTCAGCATCGCCCTTGCCGCGAAGGAGATTAACCCGAACTGCCGTGTCGTGGCCCGTTTGTTCGATGATCGATTCGCGGAGAAGGTACAGAGCGCGACAGAGGTCGACACTGCTTTAAGCGCTTCACGAATCGCTGCGCCCCGATTCGTTGGGACGGCACTCGAACCCTCCTGCCTCTTCGCCTTTGTTCACGAACAGACCCTCATCTTGATCCTGCCGCCCGATCCGGATTCCGCCGATTTTCACATCAAGCGGTTCCCGCTCTCCGAGCTTTTCCTGAGCTAAAACCGGATCGCGTAACCGCCTGCTAGGAATCTTCGGGATTGGCTGATGCCGAAATGGATGTCCCATTGGGCGTTTTCCCCGACGCGGAAGGCGACGCCCGTATGCAGTAGATGCTCGGCATCTTGGCGGGGCGCGAACGTACCCGCATACTCGAGGAACATCCCGGTGTTGGGGCCGATCTCGCGGCCGTAGCTCAGCGTTAGCTGGAGCTGCGTGGCCCGACGGTTCGAGTCTGGCCAGGACGTGTAGATCATGCCCGATAGGCCCTCGGTCGGCGACAGCCCACGACCGACACAGAACTTGATCTCAGGTTCGATGGCCCCGGCGTTGAATCCCGGATTTCCCGTTGGTAGGAAGGCAGCTCCGATGATGGCGACATCGTAGGCGCCGATGGGACCGAGTTGAACCTTGAAACCGGCGTAGGTATCCCCCCAACCCGCCTCGCGGCCGCCCGGGCTGTCGAGCAGAACGCGATTGGGCAGTCCGAGCCTCGCTTCCCAACTCGGAGCGATCCCGTAGCGCAAGAGAGCTTCGGGAAAACCGAGCGTCCGATCGTCGCCGGCCCACTCATGGGTCAGACCCATTTCCAGTTGAAGGCTCTTCAAAGGAACCGTCACCGCGCTCTCCGTAAAGTCGGGCCGATCGGTGACGATCGGTTCGGCGTACTTGCCGTTCTGAGCGAGAAAGAGTCCGACGGGGATTGCGATATTCACCATGGCTAAAGAGTGTATCACATGATACATTCGTCGAAATGCTTCGGTGCTGGTGAGTAGTGAGAATGGTGGAAATCTGTTAACTCCACACGCCCCACGTGTGGAGTGCCGTCCGGTTGCCAATCGAGTCCTGCGTCTGGGCTGTCCTAGCCGAGGCTGGTCGACATGCCACACGAGGGCGTGTGGCATGAACAAACTGGGAGCTACGAGTGTGGGCGGCGAGAAACAGAGGAATCGGGACTAACCCGCCACGATCCAGATGTTTCGAAACCTCACGTCGCCTTCCGCTTTGCTCTCATGGGCCTGCAGGAGCAAGGGGAACTTGCCGGGGGCTTCGGCGTCGGATGCTCCGGTCTTATCGGCAATCTCGACGTCATCATGCACAAGGCGACCGTTCCACCACATGGTGATCCTCGCGTTCGCCGCCTTCTTACCGTTCACGAACTTGGGCGCGGTGAAAACGATGTCGTAGGACTGCCATACGCCCGGTCCGAAGCCGGGGGAGAAGAGAGGGGCTTTCTGGTTGTAAATGGCTCCGGCCAGATCCTTACCTAACGTTCCGGCCGGATTGCCCAAAACCTGAATCTCGTAGCGGCTCATGAGCTTGATCCCGCTATTACCCTGGAGTTGCGAGCCCGCGGGACCTCCCGGAGGCGCCATCCATTCAACATGAAGACGGCAATCGCCGTAGGCTTCCTTCGTAACGATGTCCCCTGCCGACTGCTCCACGACGAACTCGCCGGATATCGCCTTCCACCTGGCCGGCGAGCCATCTTTCATTTGCCAAAGATCGAGATTGCTCAAACTCTTGGCACTAGCCGGTTTCGCCGGCACCGGTGGCTCTGGAGTGCGCCGGATCGGCTCATTCGTCGCTTGCATCAAGGGCGCGAGATTATTGAGCGTGTACCAAGCCTCCGTCACCCATGGCAGTTCTTTCTGGGCCGACCGGATGTCTTTCATCCGCAGATAGGCGACCGAGCCCGCCTTGAGACCGTCGACCAGGATTACGACCTGGTTGGCCGCCGTCTTCATGATCCTCTCGATCGGCAGAGTTTTCTCATCCAGCTTCGCGCCGCCGTATTGGAGCGTCGGCAGATAGCGCCACTGGCGGACCTGCCAATGACCGAGATCGAGGGCGTCGGGTCCGGCCGACTTGGTAAACGTCACCCGGAAGCCGCGATGGACGGTCTCAACCTTCAGCATCTCAAACGGAATCTTGTTGTTCGGTCGCAACCGCTGAAGGCCGAACTTGTGGCCCATGTGGTTCCAGTCGCCATCAGCGCCGACGCCGCCCAAGTAGAGACAGCCGTCCGGTCCCCAAGCCAAACGATTGACCCCCGCCTCGATGCC
>JBKJIP010000327.1:0-3981 GCA_046598515.1 Fimbriimonadaceae bacterium
GCCGCTCACCAGCAGATTGCGAACCAGGCTTGCCATATCGTTCGTGGCCGTGTGGCTGTTGCCGACCATCAGGATGTTGAGGGTGGTTGGCAATACCGAGGCAAGCGAAAGAGAAAACATGATTTTAAGTATTCAACGATTTTCGGGCGAAGTCGGCCCCCTTCGATGAACGCGGTCGGTTTAGTAAGGGAAGGCGTCATAATCCAGTGTCCAATGCAGATCGTCGACGCCGTGGAATCCATCCTCTTCGTGGCCGATGCGCCGGTGCCCTTAGCCCAGCTCGCCCAGGCGATTCAGGCGACGGAAGGGCAGACCGAGCAGGCGATGGAGATTCTCCGGGATCGTCTGGAGAAGGGCGGGGCCACCCAGCTCATTCAGATAGCGGGCGGATTCCAGATTTGCACCAAGCCCGAATACGCCGAGATGATCGCCAACTTTCTAAAGCCGCAACGCCAGCGGCTCAGCCGCTCGTTGATGGAAGTTCTGGCCATCGTCGCCTATAGGCAGCCGCTGACCATGGCCGAGATCGACGAAATACGCGGGGTCCAGAGCGATTACAGTGTCAAGGCGCTCCTCGAGCGGCGATTGATCCACGAAGTCGGCCGACGTAAGTCGCCCGGACGTCCGACGCTTTTCGGAACCACCCAACAGTTTCTGCACCAGTTCAAACTCCACACGCTGAAGGAGCTTCCAGAACTGACGCCGGGCACGCCCTCTCTCGAAATGCGAGAAGCTCAGTTAGAACTTGAGGGTTTGTAATCTGCAACCCTAAAGAATCCCGTTAAAGTTGCCAGAATCTCCAATAGGCCCAATGAAGAACTCGGGAACGCTACCCCCTCTGATTGGATCGCTTGCAGCGTTTGTTGCGCTCGCGGCGGGAATCCTTTCACGCGTCGACCCCGTCGCTTCTATTGGACGCGCTTGCCTGGCATATTTGCTTGGTTGGTTGTTAGCACAGGTGTGGCATGTATTTTTCGCGGTACGGTATGAACGGGGTTCTACCGATAGCGCGGAGGAACGCCCCACCCAAAGGGCCTAAAGCTCGGGGAAGAGGATTGACCGTATGCCGTTGTCGCCAGAACAACTAAAGAAAGCTTGGATGGACTTTAAGGTCTTCAAAGGACCCGAAGCCCGCGTAGAACTTATCAACCACTACTCGTATCTCGTCAAGATCACGGCGGGCCGAATCGTGACATCGATGCCCGGCGGATTGGATCGAGACGATCTTATCGGAGCCGGCGTTATCGGACTGGTCAAAAGTGTCGACCAATTCGATCCCACCCGTGACGTCAAATTCGAGACGTATGCGATCGCCCTCATTCGCGGCGCCATTCTCGAAATGCTGCGCGACGAGGACTGGGTTCCCCGATCTATCCGTGAGAAGCTCAAAGCACTCGACCGGACGACCATGTCTTTGGAAACCCGTCTTGGTCGCCCGGCCAGCGGCCACGAGATCGCCGAGAACATGGGTCTCTCCGTCGAGGAAGTGGGCGAACTCCAAGTCCGCATGGGCCGCACCAATGTTTATAGCCTCGATGACATCCTGACGACTTCCGATGGCGACGACCATATCCACTTCGTCGAACTCATCGTTGACGAAGATTCCAACACCGCGGCTGAAATTGAGGGACGCGAAATCCGCCGGCTGCTTGCCGTCGGTGTGGACAGACTCCCTGAGCGCGAGCGCCTGGTGGTTGCCCTCTATTATTTCGAGGGTCTGACCTTCAAAGAGATCGGCCAGGTTCTAACCGTCAGCGAATCGCGCGTGTACCAACTCCACACGCAAGCCATGAACCGCCTCCGCAACTTCATGCACCAGGAAGGCGGAGTGCCGTCGCGGTAGATGCTCACGGATTGTAAATCGTGATCGTAAATCGTAAATCGTAAGTCGTAAATCGACGGAAGGGCGAGCCTCGGCTGCCATATCAGGTTGCGGGCAAAGGAGCACGTCGATTTACGAATTACGGAGGCTCTTGCAAAAGTCGGTCCCCACGTGGTGTTAAACGCCCTCGATCGTTCTTAGTATCCTCATTTTCAGGTTCCCCGTTCGTCGATTTACGATTCACAATTTACGATTTACCGGCATCCAGACGACTTTTGCAACTGGCTCTACGATTTACGATTACAATGTCCGACATCGAACCCGTCCACAGAATCGTCCCCTCGCCGCCCGTCGCGGCTCCGCCGGAACGCATGGACGATCGCCATCGTCATAAGAAGCACTCAGACGAGGACAGGATCGAGTTGCATTCCGAAGAAGGGGTGCCTTTACCGGAGCCTGGGGAACCTGAAGACCTGGTAGAAGCACCAAATCGCATCGACTTTCGCGCCTAGAGGCACGGAATATGCCGATGAATTGTTTAGTTCGATGCAGCCGATGCAAGGAAGCATCCTGTCACAATTACGAGAGCAAGCATGTTCAGGGGCGTCAATCTTAAATCAAACCTCCCAATCCTCGGATTGGGCGCCGTATTAGGCGGCATTTTCGTTTTTACGGCCACTTCGGCCGTCGGCTGTGGCAAGGGTGGCGATATCGTCGCCCAAGTTAACGGCGAGCCTATCACGAAGGAAGAGTTCATCAAGTATCTCGAACTCAAACCTCAAGTCCGCGTGCAAACGCAAAACGGTCCGGCCAACCTTCCCGTCGATGGATTCTTGGGAATGCAGGCCTTGCAGGACATGATCGCGCAGCAGGTGACTCTGCAGCTTGCGATCGACAAGAAGATGGAGCCGACGCCATCTGACATCCAAAAGGAACTCGATTTCCGCGAGAAGCTCCAAAAGAACTTCTTGGTCACGCTCACCGAGCGCGGCCTGTCGCTCCCGATGATTCGCAAGAGCATCAAGATCGACCTTATACAAGAGAAACTCTTGACCGAGAGCATCACCGTCAACGATGCCGAGGTCACGAAGTTTATCAGCGAGAACAAGGACCGCTTCAAAGACCCGGCGCGCGCTGAGCTTTACTGGGTCCTCGTCTACGACGATCCCACCAAGAAGAAGGTCGACGAGTCTCTTCAGACGCTGAACTTCCAACAAGTAGCGGCCCGCTACTCGAAGGATCCGAGCGCCAAGACCCGTAACGGACGCCTTCTCGACGCCAATACGCAAGCCGATCCTTCCTTGGAAGGTTTCGCACCCGACATCAAGGCCAAATTGGTGGCCGCCCCCGAGGGCGGGGTAACGGATTGGATTCGCGTCCAAACCGGCTGGGCCAAGTTCTTGGTCAAGCAGAAGTATGCGGAGAAGGCGATCACGCCCAATCCTTCCCAGCGCGAGTCGATTCGCCGCGAACTGGCGAAGAATAAGGGTCTTGCCGCCCGCAATATCGACAACATGATCCTGGAGAAGCTCCTCAAGAGCGACATCAAGGTCCAAGTCCAGGCCTACTCCGAGCCCTGGAAGAAGATTCTCGACCAATACAAGGAAGAGGGCAAGTTACAGTCGATGACCGGCGCGCGCAAGTAAGTTTCGCCTGAAGAAAGAGCCCTTCGCCTTTGGCGAAGGGCTCTTTTGCTATTGCCGCAACTCAAATGTGGGTCGTGGGGGTTCGTACCGCGACTTGCCCGGGGGTTGTTGCAATGTGACTAAAAACTATATCTTTCATGGAGCGCGCGGATGGATCGTGCCGCGCGTGGGCAGTAGTTGTCGACCAGCCAGATCCAATCATGGCTGCTTGAGAAGGACTACAACGCCTCGCGCGCCGAGCCTCGCCCTCTCGCCTGAACACAATGCAACAGCCTCGATGGATGCCCGAAGTCCAGTTCCGGCCCAAACGTGAATGGTCACGCTCCAAGCATCGCATCGCGATCCTCTCACGCGCTGAAGGCGCATGATTTTATAGCGCAGGCCAAGCCAGGCCCCGAGGGCCGCGCCGGCCTGGGAAAGACCGCCCACCCACAAAGGCCGAAGATTGAGCCGCACACGACGAGGGCGATAGCCCGTAGGAGGTGCGACACAATCTTCGGGCGGCCCGAGAGT
>JBKJIP010000473.1:0-4404 GCA_046598515.1 Fimbriimonadaceae bacterium
CCTACCAGCGAAGCTGGAATCCGCGCGGAGGCGTGCGTTAGCACCCGTAGGCGGATTCCAGCTTCACGCGGACGTGCCGAGAACGAAGGCACCGGCCAGGCCGAAACATGGAACCCCCTCAAAAGAAGTTGTCAAATTTCTACGTAAAACTGTAAAATGGGCGAATGGCGCCGCAAGCGAAACTCTGCCCCTCTTGCCAAACGCCGGCACCACTTGATGCTGGTCAGTGCGCCCGTTGTGGTCACACCTTTCGGACTAAGTTCGTTCCCGATCCAGCAACACAGCCAGGACCACCGAGAGCGGCGCCCCCGCCAACGCTGTCCACACCCCCAATCCGTCTAACCTGGGGAATTGTGGGGCTCCTAAGCCTTGTCGCCTTGTTCGTGACCGTCTTCTTTATCGGGCTCTTCGGAGGTGAGAAGCTCAAGAGACTGAATCCGCAAGAGATGGCAAAAATTGAGGCTTGGCATAAGACGAAAGACGGCGTCTATCTGTTTTCGGAGTTCGATTCTTCCGTGAACGAGGTGACGGCAAAGGCCGATGCCGCAAACTGGTACCGCCACGACCTCATCAAAGTGCAGGACGGAACCGCCGAACTCCTCACCGCCGAAACCAGCTCTAAAAAAGCCGGAATTAACTGGAATCCTGCTTATGCCGGAAACATTCAAGGCGAACTCTGGAAAACCCCGAGCCGCTCGGTGCAGTTCGTATTCGATGGGCACGGCGTTTTAACCGTGGATGGCAAACGCTACTTCAAATCGCCCGGGGCTCCATTCAATAATCTCGAGGTTTTGATGGCACGGGATTTTCATAAAGATGTCGTCGCCGGTCGCAAACCATCAATGGAGTTATCCGTTCTCGAAGGGCAAGAGATACGTTAGAGAGCAATCCCGCCAACCATCATGCGTTGGCCGTACGCATTCTTGTCAAAAGTGCGCCAGGCTTCCATCCCACGCGGAACTGCGCGACGAGCCGCCGCCGCAGCGTCGCCGTAAACTCCATCCGCGAGCGTATCCGTCAGTCTTTGCACCGCCTGTGTGTTCTGCTCGATTGCGGACTGCTGACGCTTCTCGTTGTCTCCCGCAATCCGGTCGATAAGGTTCTTCACGAAGGGAATGTTCATGAGATAGTCAACAACCACTTTCAGGCCGTCGCGCATGACACCCATGAACTTGTTGAAGAGCTTCATACCGAAAAGAAGTTGCGGCAAAGTCTTCGAAGTAATCATGTTGACGATGCTATCCAGGTTGTTTCGGAAGATCTGCAGCTCCGCCATGAACTCAACGCCAAGCTTCTCTTCTTGCGGAGAGCGAGCCACCACCGACTGTTTCAGGCGATCCCAAGTTTCATCACTCTGGAGATAGATCTGGCTCGCGAAGTCATCCGGCAGTTCGAGCTTTCGAGAAAGCGATTTAGCCGCAAACTGATTCGGTGCGGCGCGAACTCTTTCAATCGCCTCGAGAAGACGCCGGGCATCGTTTTGGTCCCCGTAAGGGCCGCCGAATGCACTGATGCCTCGCGCCGCTGCCTCTGCTCGGACCTTCGGATTGTTGGACAAATTCTCACCGAAGCTCCGCGCCACATTGGAAACCTCCTCCGGACTCATTCCGGCGAGACTGCCAATGGCATTCAACTGAGCTTGCTCATCGGGAGTGCCACCCGAAACGAATCGGCCCGCAGCAACCTGCGACAGAGCATCCGCCGCCTGATTCGCCGCCTCCCAAACCGCTTGAACCGCCGCTTTCAACAATTCGAAGTGAACGATCAGCGCCAAGACCGCGATTCCGATCGGACCAAGAGCCGCTACCGCGCCCGTCCCGGCGATGGCCATACCCGCTCCTCCCGCCGCCGATGCTCCGGCAGCTCCGGCTCCGGCCGCGGCGGCGCCCTCGGTTCCCACTGCCGCAGCTCCCCCGGCCTGGGCCACACCGGCCGCGCCGCGACCAAACAGCCCCGCCAGTTTATTGAAACCCTTCGCCTTGAAGCCGGTCATCATCTTCGATAGAATCTGGCCGCCGGTGCCCGAGGCGTGGATTTCCTCCAGCCCCGTGCGCTTCAAGAGCCGATTGAAGAGATAGGATTTCACCTGCTGGCCGATCGGCTTGGATTCCCCGTGCACCACGTTCTGCGCCTGGTCCGCCGAGCTCTGCACCATGGCCAACTGATACTTCGCGGAACGCATCTGCGAGTAGTCGCCGCTCTTGAGCGCCTCGTTGTATCGCTCCTTCGCCCGCGCCAGCCGCTCCCAGGGATCGGCGAGATCGCGCACCGCCTGCCCCTGCCGCCGCAAATCCTCCATCTGGCTCTTGAGGACCGTCCCCAGCGAGCGCTGGGCATCTGCCAACCGGGAGGCCGAATCCGCCGCCGTTTCCATCTGCCCGACGAAGGCATCCAGAAACTGAAGCCCGTCGAACCCGCCAATCTGTATCTCCAATCGCATAAGTTCAGTCCCTGTCCATTGGCGTGACCGCATCCCGCGGATCCTCACCGTCGTCGTCCATCTCGCGACGCTCCGCTTCCAGCGCCAGTTGAATGTCGTTCAGCCCGTCGCGAATACATATCCGGTCCACGTCCTCGCCTGCCGAGGGAGCTTTGATGCGCTCGCAAACCGCGCCCAACCGATCGTTAATCGAATGCAGCAGCCGATGAGTCTCCTCGACAAGAGCCGGATGATGACCAAGACCCTTTTCCAGCGCCAGCCGAACTAACCAGAGGTCGGAACGGCCGGCTTTGTAGGGTTTGCCGTCACCTTGGCCAGCACTTCAAAGAGCAGCGCGGACCAGCAATCCTCCATGTTGTGCGCAAGAGCTAGCAGCTCCTCCGGCGTATAAGGCTCGCCCCCATCCAGGGTCACAACCACCGTGTGCACCAGCGCCACGTTCCGGCACAAATGCAGCGAAACCCGCTGCTGATCGGCGTCGACCCCCGGAACGCCCTCGTTCCCTTGCGGCCGGATAAACCGCGCCGCAAGGTTCTCCGTCAAATCCGCCACCGTGTGACCATCTACGCCCGGCAGGCGCTGCAGCATCGTGCCCGAGAGAATCCAAGGCACCAGCCCTTCGCCCTCGAACTCCTCAATCGTCGCTTCCAAAGGCGCGAGGCGCTCCGCATCCAGGCCCTGCTCTTTCGCCAATTCGAGAGCCTCCAAAGCCATTGTCAATGGACTCTTTAGGGGCCCGAATGAAACCGTCACCCGTTCTCGCCGGGTGGCGAGTACGGGACTGGGTCGCTGAATGGTGTTCATTTACTCGTCCTCGACGGTCAAGTTCGAGCCGCTTCCCGTGCTGAGTTCGATCGGGCCCAGCTCCAGCCGGTAGACATTTTTGCCCCGAACCTTATCCTCGCCACCCCCAAGAATAACCCCAAAAATGGTCTTCACCTTTCCGTATTCGGTGTAGGTGAACGAAGCATAATCAGAGGTCTCCGCCACCACTTCCAGCCGAGGCTGCACCGCCGCCTGGATGATCTCTTCGAGAGTCACGCTATTGGACTTCAGGATGATCACCTGATTGTCCCGGTCCGTATCCAGCGGCCCAATCTCCTCCGTCCGGTTGGTGAACGTAAACCCAAACCGCTCGAGAAGGTTCTCAAGGGTAAGCGTAGTCCCCGCCGTAAACGAGTTGTCAGGCTGAAGCGCCTGAGGCGTAATCGCCTTGCCGGTAACGGTCGTGCCGACCTGCCACCGAGTTCTAATGCTTGGCATAAGTTTCCTCCATCGCGGCCCCGCCGCGAGTCATTCGAATCGTTCGCATAAATCAGTAAGAGGCTCCCCCTCTCCTTGATCGGATGTTCGTGCCGATTAGGGAGAGGGGCAGGGGTGAGGGTTCCGCCAAGAATCAAACTCGGCATGAAACTGTCCTGGTTCCCCTGCGATGTTCGTGCGCGGGGGAACCGTTGGGGAGGGGGAGATCAAGAGCTCACCGAAGGCGAGTAAGCCTAATCCGAGCACATCAAAGTAGCCGTCAAAACGCCAGCCACCAGAGGCACCGCCATCTCCCGAAAAACCACATTCGCCGCATTGCGCGCCGTGTTGTCGATCTCCGGCCCATCGATCACCTGGAACGTCGTGAACTCGCCTTTCAACGCCTCGAACAGAGCCTGCATCTTGGCATCCACGTCCTCAATCGAAGCCCCCATCGGCCCGATCCAGGTCACCGTCACCGGCATCGCATACCGGCTGTCGTCCACCGCGCTCCACGCATCCGCCGACTTCAACCGCCCAATCTCCGTAATCACATAAGGCGGCGTAAGTCCGCCCGATCCCGCCTGCCACTGAGCGATCGTCCCCCGCCAATCCAGCGAAGCCGCCCGAATATCCCGATAGTTCGGCGAAGTCGGCGGCAACGCGAACGCAGTCTTGATCACCGAATTCAATTCCGCAATCACATCTTCAAAAGTAGTCAT
>JBKJIP010000015.1:0-8610 GCA_046598515.1 Fimbriimonadaceae bacterium
TGTTTCCTTGGCTTACCGAAATTCCTAGCTCCCGGAACCCTCACCCCTGCACCTCTCCCTCCCGTGGCACGAACATCCTCGGCAAGGAGAAGGGGTTGGATCTCAATACTTAATCGCGTATTCGACGCCGATCTTCCACGGGCGGTCTTGGTCCGCTCCGATATTGAAGCTGATTCGGCTGAAGCTCTTTCCGGCGAAACGAGGGCGATAGGAGAGGCGGATGTCGAACTTGGGGCGCTGCCCGGGGGCGGGGTTGGATATCTGGCGGCGGCCGCTCAGAACGAGGTCACGCGTGATGCTGATGGCGGCGGTTACCGTGATTTTGTCGAACGCGCTGTACTCGACATTAATGTAGTCGAGACCTAGGGTCGAGGCTATCTTATCGGTTAGCGATCCCGCCAAATACGGTAGCGCCAAACCGACGAGAGCGGAGCGAATCTGCTCGGTCGGGGATAGAGCGTTGATGTTGATCGAGCGCAGGAAATCGCCCTGGCCCAGAAGGGCGAGGATGCGGTCTTGGCTCAAGTCGGGCGGGTCACTTCGGGCGGTTAGAATCAAGCCGCCGTCGGCGAGAAGGTTTCCGCGGATTGTGATCAGGATGTCGTACCGCTCGACACCGCCGGAAATGCTCTCGGCCGAAACTTGGGTGCGACCCTCCAGATTGAGGTCGGCTCGGGAGGCGACGATGCCGCTCGGCGACGGCTGATAGGAAACCACAATTTCGCCGCCTTCCTCGATGGCAATGCGTGCGTTAGGCAACCGAATCGAACCACCCTGGGTAATCAATCTGGCTTGAAGATTCGGGCTCTCCAAGGAACCGTTAAGCGAACCGGAACCCGTCAGGTCAAACGTTCCCGCCGCCGCCCGGAAGCGGACGGCGTTTCCGGTCCGGACATTGATATTGAACGTCGGGTTGATCGCGAAGGAGGAGGTCTCACCAGTTCCCTCGAGGGTTGGGAGGGCGAGATTCCCTTCGTCGAGGATGAGCTCTCCGCCGATTCCCGGTGCGCCGACAGAGCCGCTCAGGTCGATCCCGCCGCTCATTGTCCCTGAAATCTGACCCGCCGTCTTATCGTTATAGGCAACTCGGAACCGATCGAACTCGACCCGACCGCTGATCGCGTTTCGGAAAAAGTCTTCCGTTCGTCCGGCGAGGATGGCGTCGAAAACGTCACCAAGTCCGATGCCGGCGTCCTTGATCGCGAAGGTGCCTGTATCCGAACTCTCGCCGCCCGCCGTCAAGCTGATGCGCTCGCCGTTGAAGAGGATCGAGGCATCGAGGTTCTTGAGATAAGTGCCGAAGCTCTTGTCGGCAACCTGAATCGTGTTATCCGGGCCGGGAAAGAGCTTGGCGGAGCCCAAGAACTTGAGAGCGTCGGGTTTGCCGGTGACCGTCAATTCGCCCTGCACGGCGCCCTTCGTGAGGGCTGGATCAAGGCTTGGCCAAAGATCGGAAAGGTCGACGAGGCGGCGCTCGGGAAGGGCAATCTTAGCGAAGATGTCGCCCTCTTTGGCGATCTCGAACGGATATCGGAAGGGGATGATCGCTTCAATCGGCCCGGTGAAGCCGCTGAGCTGATAGAGCCCACTGGCTTCGATCTTCCCATCGGTAACCGTTGCCGTGACATCGATGGCGGTGTTCGTCGATTTCCCGTCTTCGGCGGACTCGCGATAGCCGAGGCCTGCTTCGATGATGGGAGCGCGAGTAGGACCGTTCACCGTGAACTGCGGCATATCGAATACGCCCTGGAGATTAGAAATCCCCGGCGCGAAGATCGCGAGCGAACGGGCAAGGAGGTTGTTTAGAGACCCCGTAAGGTGCGTATCGCCATGCTCATCGATCGTGCCCTTCGCATTGAAAACGAACTGGATTGTCTCGTCATCCTGCTGTTGCTGTGCGGCCGCGGCGGCGAGAGTAATCGCTCCGGAGAAGGGGAAGGCGGCCGGCGCAGCGGATAGTGCGGCGGCGGTAGCCGAGGATGGATTCGGCCGCTGGGCGCCGTCTCCGAAACGCTTGATCAGAGGGCCGTTCCAATTGAACGATGAGAGTGTCCAAAGACCGTCCACTCGCCCGAACTGAGCGGTGAGAGCGCCTTGGTCGACTTCGTCGACCTTCAGATTGGTGAGCGAGAAAGCCTTGCCTTCGAGGATTGGATTCGTCCATTTGCCCGAAGTTGTCCCGCTGAAGTCAAGCTCGCCCTCGAGCCTTCCCAACTGATCACGCAGTGATTGAGGGATCGACTCGCCACCATATCTCTCAGCGAAAGCGACAAGCTTCGAAAGCGGCTCGTTATTCAGGGTGAAGTTTGCGTCGAGCTGCTCCGTGCTTGGGTTTAGCGAGAACTGGCTTATCTCCACATAGGAGTCGAGTTGGCCGATCAAAGCATTCCCGGAGAGAACGCCCCCGGCATAGTTTGCGTTGACTTCGCCGCTTCCGATCACGGTGTCGTTAAGGGCTAAATCGGACACCTGACCCTTGGAATCGACGCCCTTCAGCTCGCCCTGATCGAGAGTTACGGTGGCGTTGGTGGTCAGATTTCCGCTAACGTTTAACGTCTTGGCGGCATCGAACAGGAGCCGCCCGAGGGGGAGATCCTTGGCTTGAACGGCGAACGTGCCGGAACGGGACTCCAGCGCCATCTGACCAGACGCGGTGACCGATCCCCCGCCTACGGTCGCCTTGCCATTCGAGACAAAGACCGTGCCGTCCAGATACTTGATGCTTGCGCCGATGGAATCCACTTTCAGGGCCGGAGTTACCAGCGTATTGCCCGTGAGTTCGGCCGAAAGGGTGGGTGAGTTGAGCGTTCCGCCCAGGATGCCGTTGGTTACGTCGAGCACGCCAGCGATTTGATCCGGGAACCAGTCATTTGCTTGGATCCCGAAGGCAGACAAACTGCCGAAGAGGCTCTGGTCTTTCCAACGAATGCCAGCATCGCCCTGAATTCGAGAACCGCCCCGGAGCGCGGTGAGATTCGAAGCCGTCAGTTTCTCTTTATCGACCCGGACATCGGCGAAGGCGACGGGCAGTTCTTGGTCGGCGGCCTTCAGATTGTAAACCTCGGCTCCGCCTTCTGCGAACGGAGAGGATAGGGAGCCTCGAACCACACCCCGGAAGCTAGCTTGGCCCGCGATTTGGGTCGATAGGGCCTCGAGCGGAAAGTCGCTAGCGAGGACGTCGAGGTTCAGCTTGCTGTTCTGCAGATCGATGGTGCCCGTTGCATAAGCTGAGCCCGACGGCCCTTTGACGCCCGACTGCGCCAACTGGACGGTGTTGCCGGCATAAGAACCGCGAACGTTGAAAATGCCGAGATCCAATCGCGAGCCGGACAAAGTCGAAGTGGCGTTGCCGTTCGCTTCGAACTGCACCAGCGGTTTATCGATGGTGCCGGTGAGAGTTGCGGTCATTACGCCTTGGCCCTGAATGCCGGTCAAGCCGAACTTGCGGAGCACCGGCTCGAGCAGGACTCTTGGTGACTTAACGAAGCCGTCGAGCGTGCTCGATTTGTTGACCACGCGAACGGCGCCAGTAAGCGGCTGGCCGAGGTAGGTGGCCTGGCTGATACCAACATTCGCGGCGATCGGATTCACGTCGAGCTTGGCCTTTATGTTCCTAAATTCTTCGCCCTGGTAACGCAGCGCCGCAAGTTGAGCATCCCCGATAAAAGAAAAATCGTCGCGGTAGCTCAGCCAACCGGTGAAGTCTCCATTTGTGAACGCCACCCCTTTGGGCAGTGCCTTTCGGATACTGGGAGGCAGGCTCGCCACACTGGGAACCATGCCCTCGATGCGGCCGGCCACGTCGAACTTGTCCGCCCACCGCATGGCCCCTTCGAATCGGGCCCGGCTTCCGCCGGAGCGCACATCGGCAAATCCGTCGAAGCCTGTCTCGGTCAGGGTGCCCTGAATCTCGCCGGTATCGGCCCGGTATTCGCCATAAGCGAGCCGAACAAAGGTCGCTCGCCCAGGGACTCGAAGTCCGAGCTTGTCATTGACGTAGGTGACCGTCCACGGTCCACGTGCGGTCAGCCGGTCGGCCGAGAAATCCTTGAGCCAGGGCACGTCTTTGCCTTCCGGGGCGCCTCGGAGCCAAGCGATGATCGGCATCAGCTCCATTTGGCCGTCGCCCGAAACGTAGATGCCGCCCTTTTGCTTTCGGAAGGAGAGCTGTGTGGTTCCGGAGCCTTGAATCTTGACCGGACCTGTCACGACCAAATCGTCGCCAACACCGTCCATGTGAAGCTCCTCGCTCGACACCCACCGTGAGAATTTCTCCTTGTTGGCCAGGTCATCGATCTTGAGAGACAGGTCCTTGATAACCACCGAGAACGCGATATCGGAGGCTTCGCCCTCTTGATTAGGCAAGTAATCCAGGAACCGCCAACTCGAATCGGCCCCGCGCTGAAGCTTGCCCGTCACGCCCCGGGCGTACCCGGTGATCGTTTTCTTGCCCGGCACGACGTCGAAGAGGCGGAGTTCATCGATGGCCACGCTGCGGCTGCCATCAGGCTCGAACAGCACGACCTTACTGGCATGGAGAACGTTCTTGTCGAGATCGAACTGAAAGCTTCCAGCCTTAAGCGTGATGATGCCGCCGGGAGTCTGGAGGCGAAGGATCGCGGGCGTATCGGAGCTGGTCAGGGCGACGACGCAGTCGTAAACAAACACCCCACCCCGGACCGCAATGGCCAGGGTTGGAATAAGCCAGAAACAGACCCCGAGAAATCGAAAAACCGCGCGGATGTCTAAGTATACGTGCGAGGCCATTGAACCGGAACGGTTAGTGAGCTTTGCCGTTATCGCCTTGGGCCGGAGCCAGTCTTTGTACTCTTAGCTGGTCAGGGTGCGAGCCTCGACCCGAGGCGGGATAGAGGCAACTTTACAGAGTGCAGAAGCCAGACCGCTACGCCGCTAAGTCCCTGCCTTAACCGGCGTTTGCGGCTTAACCTCCGGCTTCACGTCCGGCTTCTTCGCCGGAGGTGCCTCACCGTCCGGACCGCCATAGGCCGCCGTCACATACTTGTTGCTCGCGTTCCACATCAGATACTCGTTGTAGCCAACCTCTCTCGCCGCTTTGATCTGGGCTTTGATCTGCTCTGCGTTGTATCCCCAAAAATCCTGAAGCCATGGCCGCACCTTTACGTTCGGCACCCGCTTCTTATAGTCCTCCAGACTCTTCTTCAGAATCGCGTAGGGGGAAGCGTTGGGGTCCTTGATGCCGTACTCGCCCTTCGCGTAATGCGACGGATAGACCATCGGGCAGATCAGGTCGAACGGAGCCGCGACGGTGTTCAGTTCCTGGCCGATGCCTTGGTCGCTTTTGCTGCTGGAGACGATGCCGAAGATGTCGGCGCTGAGAACGCCGCCTCTTTTGTGCACCCGCTCTTTGATGAACTCCGCGAAAGCGGCCACGACCTGAGTGGGGCTGGCCTTGGGATCGGGATACGTCTTCTTGCCGGGGAAGGCTTGGGTGTCGGCCTTGCCTTCGGAGGGGAAGCGGACGTAGTCGAGCTGAATCTCCGGAAAGCGCAGGTCCAGCGCGTAGTCGACAACCTGGCCGATGTATTCCCAGTTCTTTTTGTTGTAGGGATCTAGCCAGGTATGGCCGCTGCGGTCCTTCCAGACGCCGCCGGATTTGAGATTCACGGCAAGCTCCGGATGCTTCTTTGGGACAAATGCGTCGCGAAAGCAGGCGATGCGGGCGATAGGATAAACGCCGCCTTTCTCCAGCCGGTCCATGAGCTTCGCCGGGTTTATGACGGCGACCTTGGTTGCACCCGATTCATCGGAGAGGGGGATCCCCGTCTTGAAGTAGTTATTGCCGTCGTCGCGAATGTCGATCACCATCGCGTTTAGCTCGGTCTTCTGGAGAAGCTCGAGCAGTTGGTTCATTTTTTTGGTGCCCCCGGCAGACCAAGCCGTCACATAGATTCCGCGAACGTTCTCCGGCTTCTGATAGCGCGGCGGGGGTGGCCCGGCGGGCTTGGGCGGTGTTGCCGGTTTTTTGGTGACCGGCGCCTCCGTCGGCTTACCGCCACCGCATCCGACGAGGATGAGGGCGGCGCACAGATACAATGCTGATGGTTGAAGATGAAGTCGCTGCTCCATGGTTTAGGTCTCGTTCTGGTCCTGGTTGTTTCGGGCTGCGGCTCGAAGGCGGAAGTTAAGGAGAAACCGCAGCCAAAGAAGGATCCTCCCCCCGCGGCACCGGCCCGAGTCTCGAATCGGCCGGCAAACGTGAACGGAAGCGTTCTTATTGTGGAATATCACAAGGTCGCCGCGGAAGAGGCGCGCTGGGATAGATCCATAAGAAAGTATAAGAATGATTTAGCAAGGCTGTACAAGTTGGGTTTCCGGCCGGTTTCCATGTCCGATTATCTGGACAACAAAATGGACCTTGCCCCCGGTGCCTCACCGGTCATCTTCACCTTCGACGACTCCCACCCTTCCCAGTTTCGATTGATCGACGGGAAACTCGACCCGAACTGCGCCCTCGGCCTCTGGGACTACTTCGCCAAGCAGCACCCCGATTTCCCGATCAAGGCCTCGTTCTTCATCCTGCCGGACAGCGGCCCTTTCGGCAAACGGGCAGATGTCGACGCCAAGCTGAAGATGATTAAAGACTGGGGTTGCGAATTGGGCTCGCATACGTTGACCCATCGCCGGCTGGATCGGTTGTCGGCGGCCGAGGTGGACAAAGAGTTGAAAGGCGCCGCGGACTGGATCAAGTCGCACGGCTTCGAGCCGAGCGTGATTGCCCTGCCCTACGGGATCTCCCCGAAGGACCCGTCCCAACTAACCAAGTATCACCGCGCAGCCCTGCTAGTAGGAGCAAATCCAGCACCCGCGCCCGGGGATGCGAAACTGAATCTCATGCGGTTGCCGAGGATTCAATCGATCGAGGGTGACATGGGTTTGACGTATTGGCTAGACCGGATCGAGAAGGGTCAGGTGAAGCCGTTCGTGGCTCCCTAACACTGGAGCAAATGTAGGCCGCGAATGATCGTGTCGCGGCGACGGCTTTGGAACAAGGTCGAGGCGCTCATGAGATTCCAAGACCGCCTCACCCCACCCCAGTTCGCTTGAGGCTCACAGGCCCTCCCCTACGAGGGGAGGGATAAATCTTACTCTCCGCCGACGACAGCCATCTGCACCGGAGCGCTGCTCAGATGCTTCTCGGGCGTATCCAGCACTCCCTGATCTTCGCGGCGGCGGCGGCGCTTTACGAGGGCTTCTCGGGCAAGTTCCAGATGAAGCAACGCCTCGGCGTTCTCTTCGCACGCCAAGGATCGGCCCTGGTGATCAAGAAGGCGGTTTTGGAGCACTTCGATGACATCCTCGACTCGGCATCCATTCAAACCGTTCTCGGCGACCGAGCCCCTTTGGAACTCGATATGAATGAATTCCTTCTCAACGAACCCGTCGCTCCCGTCGAGCGAGCGGAAGGCTTCCATGTTCTCTGACATTGTTCTCGTGCTCCTATAAGCTGCCCCTCAAATCGGGGGCATTCCCAAAAACACTATACTGCCGAAACCGGTAGGACTGTTGCAGCAGATGCCTTGAGGCGTGGCTTGCGGCGTCCCCGCGAACCTGGCTGGAACCCAAGAAGGAGGATTTCCAGCGTTTTGGGGAAAAGCTATCGGGACATGCCGTTACCAGACGGTGGACAGAAACGTACCGCTAGTTTTACGGGGATAAGGCACCAGGCTTAAGGGCAGCTTTCCACAGGCTTCCCCCGCGAGATTTGAACCTGGTTTGAACCCGGTATCCACCGCCGAGGGCCCCTATAATAAAAGAAGTAGAATTTAAATATCAATGCCGGTTTCTTTAGGAGAAGCAATGGATGCCGGCACGCTGGTCGGACTTCGACTGCGAGATTTTCGGAACTACGAACATCTTGACTTGGAGCTCGGTCCGGGGTTCCATGTCGTGGCTGGTCCCAATGCGCAGGGCAAGACGAATCTGCTCGAAGCGCTCTATTTTCTTTCGACGACCAGACTGCTGCGAGGTTCGAAAGATACGGATGCCATTCGCCAAGGTGCCCAGAAAGCTTCGGTCGAGGTCGACTCCGGTCGTACGCAGATGGCCATCACCGTGGAACACGGAGCCCGCAAAAAGGCGACGCTCAACTCGCTGGGTTTGCCTCGAGCCTCGGACCTGATCGGCCGCATGCCCTGCGTCTGCATGAGCGCGGCGGACTTGCCGATCGTCCGCGGAGAACCATCCGACCGCCGACTCTTCCTGGATCTGGAGCTGAGTCAGACCTACCCGGCCTACCTGCGCCACTTCACTCTCTACAAGCGAGCCTTGGAGCAGCGGAACGCGCTGCTGAAACTCGCCCAAGATCGCCACATCGATGCCGCTTCCTTCGAGCCCTGGGAAGTGCAACTCGCCGACCACGGCTTTGCCCTGCGTGAGTTCCGTATGCGCTACATCACAAACTTGCTGCCACTGGCCCAAGCTACCCATGCCGCCTTGGGCGGGGGCGAGCATCTCTCGCTGGCGTATGAGCCCAAGGAAGAAGTTATCGACGCCGACACCCACTTCTCGCTCCTGGCGAACAAGCGGCATGAGGACTTGATGCGCAAGACGACCACGGTCGGCCCCCAT
>JBKJIP010000132.1:0-9333 GCA_046598515.1 Fimbriimonadaceae bacterium
CCGCTCTTTGATGTAATCCGGCGAGAGCAACAGAGCGACGGGCACTTTGACGAACGAAGGGTCGCCCATGGCCTCGCTACGATCGGCAAACGAGCGCTTCATGGACTCGATCAGCAGGTGCAGATACTCCGAAGAGTTCCATCCGAGTGGCTGCAGATCGTAACCCTCCAAGATGCCCAGCATCTGAAGCATGCAAACTCCGCCCGAGCTTGGGGGAGGCATGGTGACGATGTCGTAGCCGCGATAGCGGCCTGTCGATGGCGCTCTCCACTCCGCGCGATATCCGGCGAGGTCTTGCCGGGTCATCAATCCCCCGTTCTTCGCCATATCGTCGACGATGAGATCGGCGGCCTTGCCTCGGTAAAAGCCGTCCGCTCCGCGGTCTCGGATGCGGGCGAGGGTGGCGGCCAAGTCGGCTTGCTTCAGCCGATCGCCCCACTCATAGAGCTTTCCATCTCGGCAAAACTGCTTCCAACTCGCCGGAAACGGTTTGAACTGGTCCGCCTCGGATCGAAGGGAGGCGGCGAGACCTCGATCGATGACAAATCCATCTCTGGCAAGGGCAACCGCGGGTTCTACAAGTTGTTTCCAGGGAAGTTTGCCGAACTTCTTGTGAGCTTCCCAGAACCCCATCGGCGTCCCTGGCACACCCGCGGCCCGATAGCCGATCAGGGAGTCCTTCGTGACATTGCCGCTGGCGTCGAGATACATGTTGCGGGTCGAAGCCTTGGGGGCGGTTTCACGGAAGTCCAACGCGGCCGACTTGCCATCCGCCATGCGCACCACCATAAAGCCCCCGCCTCCGATGTTGCCTGCGGCGGGGAAGGTGACGGCGAGCGCGAAGCCCGTCGCGATCGCGGCGTCGATCGCATTACCGCCTTCGCGCATGATGTCGGCGCCGACTTGCGATGCGATTGTGGAATCAGATACCACGCACTCTTGGCGGTAAGCGATGGGGTGGATCTGAAGTGCTCCGAGCAGAAGGGCGAGCGGCATGGACTATTTTGACCCGACCGGCCCGAGATCGCCGCGAGACCGTAGAATGCACGGATGCGATCCTTCGACGAGAACCTGCTCCTTTACGCCCAACTGATCATTCGGGAGGGCGTGGCCCTCGCCAAGGGACAAGAGCTTCTCGTCTTCGCCGAAATCGATCAAACTCCCCTCGTACGCCTGATCGCCGAAGAAGCCTACCGGGTGGGCGCTAAGCATGTCGAGGTCCTGTGGCGCGATCCGGAGCTCGCCCGAGTTCGCATACGAGAGGGCAGTGACGAAGCGATTGGCTATTCTCCCGCCTGGCTCCATGATGGGATCGCCCGTGCGCATCGTGAAAATGCCGCCCGCCTCGGGATCGTAAGCGGCGATCCCCAGCTCCTCGCCGGATTTCCTTCGCAAAGACTGGCCACTTCGGCCAAAGCCCACAGCATTGCTACGAAAGCAACGAGCGATCTCGTGGGCGAGATGGCGGTTAACTGGTGCCTCGTCGGTGCCGCATCCGCGGGTTGGGCCCAACGTGTCTTCCCAGATCTTCCGGAAGGGGAAGGAGTGGATGCTCTCTGGCAAAAGATATTCCTTGCTTCGCGAATCTTGGAGCCGGATCCCATTGCAGCATGGGTGACCCATAGTGAGGCCCTGGAAGCTAGAGTTATCGCTCTGAACGCCCTGAAACTCGACGCCATCCATTTCACTGGACGGGGCACGGACCTGCGGGTCGGCCTCGTGGATGGTCACCTCTGGGCCGGTGGTCGAGGCGTCTCCAAGAATGGCATACGGTGCTCACCGAACATCCCCACCGAGGAGGTCTTCACGATGCCCCACCGGAACCGAGTGGACGGGCATGTCTCCAGCACGAAGCCGCTCAGTGTCCGCGGTCAGATTCTCGACGGAATCGAAGTCGAGTTCAAAGATGGTGCGATCACCTCTGCGACTGCCCGAGAAGGGAATGAGACGCTTCAGCAACTCATTTCCACCGATGAAGGAGCGAGGAGACTGGGCGAAGTCGCGCTCGTGCCGAATAGTAGCAAGGTCTCCGCGACCGGCACGCTCTTCCTGAATACGCTCTTCGACGAGAACGCCGCCTCGCACATCGCCCTGGGTGCCTGCTACGACGAAAATCTGGCGGGTATCGAGTCGCTGAGCGACGAGGAGCGGCTAGGGAAGGGCGCGAACGACAGTATCATCCACGTCGACTGGATGATCGGGTCCGAGTCGGTCGACGTGGATGGAATTCGTTTCGACGGCACGATCGTGCCGTTGATGCGTGCCGGCGAATGGGTTTGAGAGAGCGTGTTCCGCCGTACCACTGCAAATTTGCGAACTGTGTGCCTCCGAGCTTCCCAGTTAGTGGGGGTTCATCTAATCAATCCTCTGCAAGCACCATGATCTTGTCGTCCGCCGTGAACGTCACCGACGACGTCTTCACAGGATTACAGTTCACGCCGTAACCCTTCTGCGAATCACCCGACAAGGCCGCGATTCGGTAGCCGATCGCGGTTTCGCCGCGCTGGGCGGCTGATTCTAGGAGCGTGTAGAAAGTCAGGGGCTTGCCGATTTCCACGTAGTCCCCGATGGGCCGCAGATAGATCTCGGAGCCGTCCGCCGTAAACAATGTCGCGAAGACCTTGGCCAGGTGCTTGTTTTCCGATAGCTGCGAGAGCATCAGGCTGACCAATTTGTCGCTGACGATGAAATCGTCGGCTCGGGCAACTTCGGCGAGAGCCCGGTTACGGATGTCGAGCATTTCGGACACGATGCTGAGGTCGCTGTCGGTTTCCTCGGCGATGTTGCGTAGGTGGAGAAGCGTGATGAGGGTTTTCGCATCGGCCTCTTGGACCTCCATGCCTTCCTCGCAGAGGACGATCACGTGATCGTATGTGGTCACGTTCAGCGCGTTAAGCACGGCACGCTCGGTCGTATTTGCTTGGCGCGTGGTGACTGTCTGCCGTTCCAAGTTGCCCAGAGCAAGATCGGTAGGCAAGACAGTGCCGACGACGGTAACTTCCGAGCCGGCGGGCACGAAGTTGTCGAGCTCTCGCACGATCATCTCGGCCTTATCATTCCAGCCTAGAATAAGCGTCCGTTCGGCAGTAGTGGTTCGCTCGCCGGCAGAGCGAATAGCGGCGCGATCCGCTTCGCTGGGAGACGAGAGACGAATGGTATCGTCGTCTTCCGCGATGACCATAATCCTGTCGCCGCGTTGGATAATCGTATCCATCGGCGGGTTGACCAGGGCCTCCTCGCTCGCCGTAAAGATGCCCAGGGCAGTGGAATCCGAGAAAGAGAAGATCGCGTCGCGGTAGGTCTTGCCGACAAGAGCGCTCTGCTCCGAGAAGTAGATTTCGGCACCATCGAAGTCGAGTAGCTCCGTGTAAACGGCGCTCAATCCGGACTGGCGGCAGGTTTGGGCGGTGACGCGGGCAATGAGATCGGCGGATTGGACGAGAACGGCTTCATCTCCACCGACGAGGTGCGCCGCCTCCATATTCGCCTCTTCGCGGATCTCGGCAACGATGTGATAAGGCTCCGACTTTCGCTTGGGGTTGTTCGTCAAGGCGAGGATCGACTTGATAACGTAGATGTCGGGATGCTCGGCTTCGGGGGCGAGAATGATGATCGAGCGCGCCTCGTGAGGATTCGCGACTTCCAATTCGTCCAGATCGAGCGAACTGCCTGTTCTGCAAATGATCTTCGTATTCTTCGTCGTCGGGAAGCGGGTGGCGATGTCGTCCTCCATCTCCACCTTGTCGCGGTCGGCGAGTATGACGATGGAAGGCTTCTTCTGATTCTCGTTGGCGATGATCAGCTCAGAGATGATCGCGAAGACCTTCGGCGACCAGCCGAGGATGAGGGTGTGGTTGGTTTCCAGAACCGGCGAGCGGCCTTTGCGAAGCTCATCCAGTTTGCCTTCAATACCGGAGGTGAGCGTACCGATCAGCGTGCTGATAATGAAGATGCCTCCCAGCGTGACGAACAAGGCAACGAGTCGAACCACCCAGTTCGCCGGGCTCGTGCCATCACCGGAACCATCGTCTGCCATATTGCCAGCATCGAAGGTGCGCATGAGGCTATTCCAGAAGTTTTCGAGGAATGAACCGTTCTCGCCATAGCCCACGCGAAAAATGGCCATGAGCACGGCGGCCACGAAAATGATTGCCAGGGAGAGCAAGGCAAGCCACCCGATGATCGCGATCGGTCCCTTCGAGAGGGTGTTCTCAAAGGAGTAGCGGAGCTTGGCGCTCAGAGTTACGGGGTTCCGGCTTGCCATAGGGTCCCTATTATGGTTCGCGGATAAGCCCTTATCACAACCGCCGAGTGCTATTTCGATGCGGGAATCAAGAAATGGCAGTTCGCGGTCGGCTTACTTCCGAAAAGCGTCCATGACAACCGTGCAGTTGAGCATGGCGGCTTCCTTCATTTCGTCTCGCTTTCGCTCCAAGATCTTGTTGTAGCGTTCACGATCCTTCTGGAACTGAACGAACGCCTCAAATGCCCGCTGGGCGGTCAGACCTTCGGTCGTCAAGGGTGAATCGAATCCGAGGGACTTGGCGAAGGCGGTGACCTTCGGGTCGTAGCTCAGCATCATCGCGGGCACGCCGACCGTCGCGGCGAGGATGCCGCCGTGTAAGCGCATGGAGATCATGGAGTCTAGGCGAGCCAGACGCGATTGCATTTGCATCGGCGTGTCGAGCTTACGGATATCGGGAATTTTGCCGCCATTCTCCTTCGAGATTTCCATGATGAGGGGACCGTCGAACTTGGCGTCTAGCTCGACCAAGACAGGCACCATCTGGTTTTGGAAGAGCATCCGAGCTAGTTCAGCGAAGAACTGAAGGCATTCCTTGCCCTTGCCGTAGGGCCGCGGAGCGATACCGATCGCCTTCATATTGCCGACACCGAATTGGTTGTCTTCGCGAGCGTTCGGCTCGGGCAAGAGGAACGCGCAGTCGGCAGAAACCTGAACGGGCTTCTTGACGCCGAGTGACTTCAAGAATGAAGCGGATTGGGGGTCTCGGCACACGATTTGGTCCGCGAGGTTGAACGCATTGGCAGTCCAGCCCTTCGCACAGCCACCCTTGATCGGGCCGACACCTTGGCCGACGAGATAAACCTTTTTGCCCGCTTTCTTCGCCAGTTTGACGAGTTGGGCGTAGTACATAACGCTGCGGCCGCTGGTGGCGTCCTGGAAGAGACTGCCGCCGGGGAAGACCATGGCATCGCACTCTTCAATTGCGGCTTTTACCGCCGTGAAATCTTTGCGCGGGACGCTGCGGATGTTATAAAGGCGGAAGGTGGTTTCCGGGGCGCCGCTAAGGAGAGTGAGTTCGTATTCCCGCGTCAAACCCTGGACGAATCCGAGCATAATCGCGTCGTCTCCCAGGTTCCCGCAGCCAAAATGGCCAGCAAGCAGTAGATGTGGCATCAGTTAACCGCCCTTGCCGGCATTCGGCGTACCGCCACCCACAAGATCGCGCCGATTATACCGCCCATCATCCATCCCACCCAGATTCTCGTCAGACTCACCGTTAAAGGTGTATGAAGGTGGCACATCGTATTGACCATACTTGTTTGTCCAATCGCGCCCACCATTAAGAGTAACGCGATCCATCCCCCTTTGTTCTGCCCCAACGTCTTATGACGTACGAGCATGCCTAAAGCGACCACCATCAATGGATGGCCGATCAAAAACTCTTTGGTTCGGGGGCGAACTACGAGGAACTGCTCGAGAAGCGATCGAAAAGCTAGTTCGACGCCGCTGACGCCGGCCGGATTGTCATTGCCCGTTCGGCTCGCCATGAATCCAAAGGCGACCATCAGCAAGAGCGCCAAGATGGTCTGACCCCAAATCACCGGACTTCGCATGCTGTCCTTTGCCGACACCAAGCGCGCGAAGAAGTACAGACCGATGAGCCCCATCGGAAGAAAGTGTGCGAGTTTGACGCCGGAGAAGACATCGGCGCGGATGAAGAAGGCTAAACCGTTCAGCAGCCCGCCAACGACTAGACCGCCAACCAAGCTGACGGCGGAGACGCCCAAGAAGAGCAGGAAGACATTGCGTTTGGACTTCGTCCAGACGTCGAGCATCACGAAGGCGAGGACGGGGAAGAGCGTCGCCGCCGTCAGAGCCGCGATTTGGCGTCCTTGATCCTTCACACACGCCAATGCCAACAGAACCAGAGCGGCGGCACCGGCGATGCGCAGGGTCTTATTCGTGATGAACTGCGAAGCGAGCCAAAAGAGAGCGGGACCCATCGCGAGTGCGATGAGGATAAAGATGGGGCGGGATGCACCAGACTCGCTGAACCCATGCGGAGGGCCGAGTTCGTAACTCTCCTTTGCGATCTCCTTGGAGATTCCCATCACCAGTTCGCCGAAAGAACCGACGGGATCGGGGGCGGCCATCGAAAGGGGCCGGACCAGGATCATCCGCTGGTTGCGCTCGGAGACCGCCTTCGTATAGCGTTCGATCGCGCCACCGGTGGTGAGCTTATCCAACTCCTGGCTCTGCGCGGAGTGAAGACGGATAAGGGTCAGCCCGTTCACGGCATCCTCGACCATGTTCTGATCGCCACCGATCTTGGCGAATTCAGGGGTGCAGTATCCGATATTCCGGACCTTCAGGTGCTCTTGGAGCGCGGTAAGCGCCAGACGGCGTCCCAGAACTTGCTCGCCTTGGGGCAGGAAGAACGTCGCCCCATCTTCATCAATCCAGTCCACCATGCCCCGGACGTAGCCATCGGTCGCGCCGAGCGGGTTGGAAAGTCTCGCGACGATAAAGAGCCCGTGATCACGGGCGATTTTCACGCCCCCTTGGTCGAGCCCGAGGCTCACCGAGCGGACAAGCGCGGGCGCGGTCGTCGCCGGCTTGGAGCTTGAGAATCTGAGCTTGAACCCGCGGTCGAACCGTGCTGCAACGGCGGGGTCGAGACGGCCGCTAGAAATTCTGTCGAGGAGCGCTTCGCCGTATGTCGACTCTCCGATCACGAGACCGCGTAGGCCCGCCGCTTTCAATCTGCTGACGGCTTGATCGACGCTTATCCCGGCTCCCGAGGCCAGGGCTTGGACGGTGTCCCAATCGGTGGTGATCCCCACCATCTTGTTCTTCGCCTCGACCCGATAGCGCAGGGAGAGGGAATAGAGCGAGAGGAGCGCGGTCAGAACGACGGACGCATAGACCCAAATCGGGACCGTGGCCGGCCCACTAAAATGGTTGTCGGCGGGTTTTTCGGCGTCAGTCGAAGTCATCGATCTCCTCGAGGGTGCGTCCCTTCAAGATGGCGTTTCGGCCACCCATGATCAAGACGGTCGCCATGCCCGCCACGAACCCTCCGGCGTGCGCCCAATTGGCAACTCCCTCAACCGGCACTAAAATCTGCCACAGGAACCAGATACCGAGCAGAATCCAGGCGTCGACCACGATCGTGGTGACGAGCAGAAAGATCTCGATCTTGCTGGCCGGATAAAGCAAGAAGTAAGCGCCCAAAACGCCCCCGATTGCTCCTGAGGCCCCGAGAGTTGGCGTGCTGGAGCCGGGATTTACGAAAACGTGGGTCGCGGCCGCGAAGATGCCCCAGAACAGATAGTAAAGCGTGAACCGCCAATTCCCCATCGCATTCTCGATCGCCTCCCCGAAGGTGAGGAGGAAGAGCATGTTTCCGACAAGGTGCGTGATGTTCCCGTGCAGGAAGAGGGAGGTGAACATCGTGACGGGGGCGAACTTGTTGCCGCCATGAAGAGCGTCCACGATGGCGTTCGGCCGCATGGTGAGGTCACCAAAAATGACGGCATTGCCGAAGACCTGAAATTGCCTATCCCACAGATAAAGAAGCACATTTAGCCCGATCAGCGAGTAGGTGATGACCGGCATGCTGGAAACACGCTGGTTGTGCCGAACGGGAAACATGGGCGGATGGAGTCTACTCTAGGGAGAGGTAGAGTCCCAGGCACTAACGCATATCGTGCGCCTATGGTTCCTGTGTCCGGACAGCATTCGCCCCGTTTCCGGCCGTAAAGCGAATCGGGTCACGACCCTCACAACCAAAACCCAAAACCCCAAACCCTGGACAACCCTTCATAATCGAACGTAGTAACTACCGATGACGAACCTCGACGTCACCTACCCCCGCCGCCGCACGCGGCCCATACGGCTTGGGAATGTCTGGATGGGCGGTCAGTACCCTGTCCTCGTCCAGTCTATGATCACCGAGGAAACTCGGAACATCGAAGCCTGCGTAGAGCAGATCATTGCACTGCATCGGGCGGGGTGTGAGCTGGTCCGTGTTACGACTCCCAGCCTCGGCGAGGCGCAATGCTTGGAGGAAATCAGGGCCCGAGTTGTCGAAAAATATGGGGAGGTGCCTCTCACTGCCGACGTTCACCACCAAGGTTCGGACATCGCGGTTGAGGCGGCGAAGTATGTCGATGAGGTCCGCGTCAATCCGGGGCTATTCGTCTTCCGGCGGCATGGGTCGCGGGCGAAGCAGACGGGGGCGGCGGATGTCGACCTGCGGGGCCGGGAAGGGGACGAGATCGAGTTCCTGCGGCAGGAGCTGGCCTACGATCCGAGCGAGGAAAGGGAAGAGATTCAGGCGATCGAAGACAGTTTTGTGCCCGTGATCGAGGCATGCAAAAAGCGTGATATCGCCATGCGCGTCGGCGTGAACCATGGGTCGCTCTCTGAGCGAATTCTAGTCACTTATGGGGACACGCCGGCGGGCATGGTGGAATCCGCCATCGAGTATCTCAAGCTCTGCGAGAAGTACGACTACCGCAATCTCAACATCAGCGCCAAAGCCAGCCGCGTGCCCATCATGGTCGCCGCGAACCGGCTGATGGTCAAACGAATGGACGAGGAGGGCATGGATTACGCCCTGCACCTCGGCGTAACCGAGGCCGGCGACGGCGAATACGCCCGCATCAAATCCACCGCCGGCATCGCCACGCTCCTGATGGAAGGCATCGGCGACACCATCCGCGTCAGCCTCTCCGAAGACCCCATCAACGAGATCCCCGTCTGCTTCGACATCCTGCAGTCGCTCGGCCTGCGCAAGACGAAAGTCGAGTACATCGCATGTCCTTCCTGCGGCCGCACCAAGTTCAATCTCCCCGTCGTGCTGCACGAGGTGCGGAATGCCACGCGGCACCTGGTGGGCCTAGATATTGCGGTGATGGGCTGCATCGTGAACGGCCCCGGCGAAATGGCCGATGCCGACTACGGGTACGTAGGCGCCGCCGGCGGCAAGATTACGCTCTATCGGAAGCGCGAGATCGTCAAGAACGGCATCCCGCAGGAGCGAGGGGTGGAAGAGCTGATCGGCCTGCTGAAAGAAGACGGCC
>JBKJIP010000176.1:0-6261 GCA_046598515.1 Fimbriimonadaceae bacterium
CACCGGCTGGATATCGCGTTATCCCCCGGAGCGAGTTTGCTTCGACACAACTTCCCCATGGCTTCGTCGATCGGCCAGGGGTCGCGGGATTGGTCTGTTGGGACGAAGGTCGCGGCAATTTGAGCGACTATGATTCGACTCATTGGTTCTTCGGGGGTAAGCCGTTCTTCCGGCTTCCAGTTGGGCCTGAAGCAGTGCCGTCTCTGACGGGCCCGAAGTACTTCGTCTGTCCCTATGTATTCGGCGCCAAAGCTCGCGAAACGCAGTTGAAGAGTGGGTCAGGAGGCCAACCATTAAGGCTCCTTTTGCCGGCCAGTGGCATCCTGCCACCACGCCTGGTTGCTTCTTCCCGAAAGGTTGGCACCGCGACCATCCGGGTCGAACCAAAGCCCTGGATCGGTTCCAGCTTCGCAGTGCAACTGGAGGTGAGTCTTTCGGGCCCTCCCACGAATCTTAAAACCTTCGCATTTGTCGACTTCTCCACCTCCAGACCGAGGTTTTACGAGCTTGCAGCGAATCTGCCCACGGATGTCATCGTCGAAACCTGGCGTGGAACGGACCTTCGAACGAGAATTCTGTCGGCCCGCGCAGTTCCCGTGACCCTCTTGGTCAAGCAAAACACCACCCCGAAACGGGTCAGATATGAGCTCCGTCTTCAGGACGGAACTCTGATCGCTTGGAAGGAGTGGTGGGGCGGTCGTAACAGTAACGGAGGCGGTGGAGGGAGTGGGACACTACCCGAGTCGAGGTTCTTCCGCTTCTGTTCGGGCAAACAGTGGGTTGCTGGATATGCGGAGGATGAGGAGTATGGAGGAAGGCTGCAGTGGGACTCGCTACCCGACGGCTCCGCCATAAAAGCAATCGGTTACCGTCTGGTGTCTGAGGGGAAGCACGTATTCCGAGGTGCCCTACCTGATCGAAGAAAGTATCCCGCGGTTGCCTTGTGGCCCTGATGACTTCTGGGGATCTGGCCATGGGCGATCACTGCCCACGCCCGAGGCGTTATCCGAAGAGTCCGGCGACCGTTTACATTTAACTGACCGTAGAATGGAGGGGAACTTATGAGCGAACCAGGGAATGGCCGAAGGTTGAGCGCGCCGATGATCCGAGACTTCACTTGGATCTCGATGGTTGCGGTTCCGATCGTCGTGTACCTGCATATAGTAGAAGGCTTTTTGGGGTGGCCCTGGTATGCCTTCGCAGGATTTCTGGTTCTTTCGTTGATTGATGTAATTCTGCTTTTCAGAACGCCGTGGACTCCCGATGTGCGCTTCCAACGGATCGCCCTCGCCGGGTTCCTTGGCGTCACGTGGGGCCCCTTCATCGTGCTGCTCTTGTACATGGCGAGTGGAAAGTCTCTGAGTTAACGCGAGTGGTCGGGCCAGCGAAACTGCAAACCGCCTTTGATCGCGAAAGCATTCTCACGGTCCCAAGGACGACAGGCCCACGCTTGCGTCAGGCAACTTCATGCACCAGCGGGAGGAATGTTTATCTGCCCGGTTCGGCAAGTTCACCTGACCTCCGTGCTGGATGACCACCTGCGACGTCGACCAGAGGTTGTGTGGGTCGGAAGAGGGCGGCGGATGCAATGTGCCGCCGTGATCGCGCTGGTAGGTTCTAACGCGGGGCACGATGCATTCCCGCGCTCCATGAAAGTTCAAGAATTTATACAACTATGCAACAACCTCGTTGCACCCCCTCGAAGTGTGGTTGGAACTGGCAGCTTGGGCACCACGGCGGCACAATGCATCCGCCGCCCTCTTCACATTCAACACTCTTAGGCGCGCATTAAAATGGGGCCATAAATGCCAACCCACCCTCTGCGGAGTGGCACCTAGCGATAGCCTCCATTCTAAAGCGCGACCACGCGTCGTGCATTCCCAAACTTGCCCAATCTACCCGTAGACCAGAATCGCGCCGAAGTGGCCGGCGAGGCCGACTAGGATTGCAGCGAGGATGAGGAGGGAGAAGTAGGCGCTGGAGTCTTGGACACCTTTGCGCCGCCAGGCGACGGTGGCGAGCATCGTCACCACGGATGAAATGGCGAAGATGAAGTGGATGAGGGGCGGACCGGACCATTCGTAGCCGTTGAGGAAGAAGCCCAAGAGCCCGCTGCCGGCGGCGAAAATGGAGGACAGGCCACCGGCCAGAATGCACCACCATCCTGCCTTACGCGCGTCCGGCTCTTTCTTCTTCCAACCGAAAACCTCTAGAAAGGCTCCAAAGAGAAAGAGAGCGATGGGAAAGTGGACTATCAGGGGGTGAAAGCCGTGCTTCGGGATCAATCCGCCGCTCGAGCTTGCCGGGGCTTGGACCGGCGCGGCCGTTCCTTCGGGAGTTGATTTCGGATCTCCGGGCAGAGTGCCCGCCTCGATTTCATCTTTGTTTGAGGCACCGTCACCATCACTATCCTCGCCTTCGATCGCTTGGAAATTGGCAGCGGTCACGGGTCCAGGCTTGGCTTCCTTCACGGCGCGACCGTACGGATTCCACTGCGGGGGACTGGTGTGGCAAATCAAGCAGCCCTTCTCGGCCAGGGCCGATTTTGGTGCGTAAGTCTTTTTGAAAGACTCAAGAATGTCGGGGTTGCCGAAGGCGGCCCCGGCCATAACGGCCATGGTAAGGATGACAAGACTCCGCTTCATGTCAGTAACTTAGATCCAAGGGCAAAGCCCAGCGCGCAAAGTACAAGACATCCGAGCACGCTTCCGAACATATACGCAAAGGCGGGCCCATAAGCGTTCCGCCGCAGCAACTCTAATGACTCGCCCGCAAATGCCGAAAAGGTTGTGAATCCGCCGAGAATCCCAACGCCTAGCAGGGCGCGAAGTTCCTGGGGCGGTGTCGATTTGCTCCAGAATGCGAGAAAGATGCCCATTACGAAGCAGCCCAGGAGGTTTACGATCAGGGTTCCGGCCGGAAAGTCGGGCCATAGCCGGTGGGCCAAGGTCTGCAAACCAAAGCGGGCGACGGCTCCAAAGCCGGCGCCCACAAAGATGCAGATCAGCGTTTTCACTGCTTCGGCTTGAGAGCCTCGAACGCGGCCCGGAACGAAGCTTCATCCGCGCCTACGAAGCTGGCGATTACCTTGCCATCGGGTCCGATTGCGATCGTCGTCGGGAATGCCTGCACGCCGTAGAGCGCGGGCAGATCGTCGGACGTCGCCGTCGTCATTCCCGAGCTCTTGTCCTTCAGGAACTGCTTGACCTCGCCGGCGGTGTCGCCGGTATCGATGCCGAGCAGGAAGACTTTCGCCTTGGCCATTTCGGGTCGCATCGTTTCCAGATACGGGATGTACTGGGCGGAGGCGGGGCAGTTAATGTGCCAGAAGACGAGGATGACGCCGCTGGACTTCTTGAGAATCTTGTCGAATTCGATCGTCGGGCCCGTGACCAAAGGTGCGGAGAATGGCTTAGCATCCTCGCCCGCCTTCGGCAGCTTCGCCGCGAGTTCGGCGGGAGTGCTGACGACGGAAGCTAACTGGGTCGAAGCGTTCGCATTCGCGGGAACGTTCGCATTCTCGGCCGGAATCGGGAGATTTGGGCGCTCGGTTGGAACTGTCTTCAGAGGCACGAGCGTGGTCGACGATTCACCCATGGGCAACGAGATGGCGACGCCACCGCGTAGCGGGCCGGGGTCTTCAGAAATCTTCGGCTTCTGGACATTCGAAGCGACCACGGTACGAGTGGATTTGATGTCCTTGATGTAAACCCAATCTACTTTGCCCTTCTCGTTCGTGTACGAACGGCCCACCGGGCGCTTGGTGGTTTTGTTTACGTACAACACCAAATTCTTGGCGATTACAAAGCCCGAGCCAGGTACGGCGGCAACATTCTTGGAAGGGCCGGTGGAGGCTAGCTTGCGGCCATAGAAGCCCTCGAAGCCGCGGAGAATGCCGGGCAGATCACCATTCTTCCCAATGGGTGCCCACTTCCCTTCCTTCAAGACGTAGCGGGTAGTTCCGTCGAAACGGATGTCGGCACCGCCACCCTTCACCTGAAACCGATTGGGTTTGGCGAGGATGAACGTCGCTTTCGCCGACGGTTGCCCGGCGCGATGAATCGCGAGGGTGCCCGAAAGGCGGTCGTACTGGGCCAGATCCTTGGCCATCGCGTCAAGCAGCGCCAATCCTTGGGCTGCGCCTAGCGCGACTGTAATTATCATTGCTGCAAATGGAGACGGAAGAAAGCGATGGTCCGATTCCACGCATCTTCCGCAGCCTCGGGATTATAGACCGCCGGGCGGTCGTCGTTGAAGAACGCATGCTGAGCGCCGTGATAAGTGATGAACTCGTGCGGCTTGCCAAGTGCGGTCAATTCGTCGTCCATCGCCTTGACCGCCGCCGGTGAAGCGTACTCGTCGTGCTCCGCGAAGATGCCGAGCATGGGCGCCTGGAGACTCTCGAAATGAGGGTGGACGTTGGGATGAATCCCATAGAAGTTCACGCACGCCCCGATCTCGGGATTGGAGCAAGCGGCGTACATGCTGAGCTGGCCGCCCATGCAGAATCCGACCACGCCCACCTTTTCGCCTCGTACCGCGGGCATGTTGACGAGGGTGTGGACGGCGCCGGCGAGGTGCCGCGCCGCATGGTCGATGTTCAGCGCCATCAGCATCGAGCCGGCTTCATCGGGCTCGACCGTGGTTTTTCCTTCGTAAAGATCGGGAGCAAGGGCGACGAAACCCTCCTTCGCGAATCGGTCGGCGACATCTTTGATGTGTCCCACCAAGCCCCACCATTCTTGCAGAACGATGATGCCCGGTCCCGTGTGTTCCGGCAGCGCCAAATAGCCCGTGCTATGAAAGTCGTCGATGCCGATCTTGATCATGTCGCCCATGATCCGAGTTTATCCACTCTTACTGGAATTCAGGATAGATGCTCTTTCGGCACGAGAAGAAGGGGCGTTTGAGCTGGAAATAGGTCAATCGTTTTGCGTGTGTATCCGCCCAGATCGTGTTGGATCCACCCCGGTGGAGGAAGTGGAAGTGCTCTTTCAGATTCGGGTCATTGGGCGGCGAGTTGTACCAGTCCGGGCCCTGCAGGAAGTTGCAGGCGGGGACGGTGGCGCGGTGCTCCCAGGCGACGAGGGTCGTGGCCGGCATTTCGATTTCGGAATCCATCGCGCCCGTGGCCGTGAACGATCCATCGAGTCCGAGTTGCGATGTCTTACAGGACGGTCCATATTCCTGACCGGATGCTTGCGGGTTCGTCGCGTAATAGGCCGAGCTGGAACTGGCTTGGAAGAAGTTGATCGCGTAGGCCATCTGCCAATTGCGCGGCATGCTCGGGCAGCGACGAATCTGCATGTCCTTGATGTAGATATCGATTTTGCCGGGGCGAGGCTTGTTGACGGCGGGCTCATAGACCAGGCCGTAAAACCCACTGTTCAGGGGCGCATTGTTGTTGTCGTAGCCGAGCCACATCTCTTGGGGCGCGAAGCCGGGGAGAGGATCGTAAGTCGCCATCGGCACCCACATTTCATCGTGATCCATCAAGTAGAGCTGAGTGGCCACGCCGATCTGGCGGAAGTGCGTCGCACAGGCCGCTTGCTTGGCCGATTCCTTCGCCGCGGCGAAGACCGGGAAGAGAATGGCGGCCAGAATCGCGATGATGGCGATGACGACCAGGAGTTCGATCAAAGTAAATGCGCGCCGCATGTGTGCCTCTATTGTAGGACACATAGAACGCAATTACGGTTCGCGGGGTAAACCCAGATTGTGAACTGGGATCAAATTGTCGGTAACGTTCGGGAAGAAGCCCAAAAAATGCATGAATGCCGAGAGATCGGGCTGACCAAGACCCGCCTCGCCATCCAAAGCTCGGCCAAGGCGATCCGAAGCATCCACCGGCACGAATTCGAGGCGGCGGTGAAGCTACTGGCCGACGCCCAGCGCATCGCGGGCGAGGCTCGCGTGGCACTCAAGCCCTATGGCGAGATTTACTATGCGGGCTACTTGCACGATTCGGAGAAGGAAGTCGTGGAAGCACACGCCGTCTATGCGATCGTGCATCAGCAGGATCTGCCCACGCCGGAATCTCTCGGCGTCGGGATCATGGCGTACCTTAATGGCATGGGAGAGGCCGCCAGCGAAGTTCGGCGTTTCGCTTTGGATGAGATGCGGCGGGGGAAGATGGGGGAGGCGGAACGGATTCTGAAGCAGATGGAGCTGATCTACGACGATCTCATCACGTTCGATTTCAGCGATTCGATGACCGGTGGTTTGCGTCGCACCTGCGACGCCCTGCGGGCGGTCATCGAA
>JBKJIP010000372.1:0-7846 GCA_046598515.1 Fimbriimonadaceae bacterium
CAATCCCCCGCATCGACGGGCCTCTCAAGACGACTGGCGTGGCCGAATATGCCTCGGATCATCATTTCGAAGGGATGCTCTATGCCGTTCCTGTTGGGGCGACTATTGGCAAAGGCACGCTGACGAAGATCGATGTCGCAATGGCGGAGAAAATGCCGGGAGTTCACCGGGTCTATCACCGCGCCAACTTGCCCAAGATCTACCGATCGCTGCCCAGTCAAGGTTTCGACTACATGAGCGACGAGCCTCGGCCGGCTTTCGAGGATGACGAGATCCGGTATCACGGCCAATACATCGCCCTCGTGGTCGCCGACACCTACGAACAAGCGATGGCGGCGGCCCGCGCGGTCAAAGCGACTTATCGCGAGGAGAAACCGAACGTCGAGACCAAGATGGAGGTTGAGAGCGGCGGGCGAACCCAGCATCAGCGCGGCGACGCCGCGAAGGCATTCTCAGCCGCGGCTTTCAAGACCGACGCAGTTTATTCAACGCCAACGGAGACCCACTGCGCCATCGAGCTTCATGCCTCCGTCGCGGTGCCCGATGGCGACACGTTCACGCTGTACGATACGTCGCAGGCGATCTATACCCAGCGGAATGTTTTGGCTCAGCAGCTTGGAGTTGGACGAGAGAAAGTGCGCGTGGTCACCAAGTTTCTCGGCTCTGGGTTCGGCGGCAAGCTCTGGCCGTGGCCATTCAACGCGCTCGCCGCGACGGCGGCGCGAGATCTGAATCGGCCTGTCAAGCTCGTCCTCAGCCGTCAGCAATCCTTCCAAGGCGTCGGGCATCGTCCGCGTACGCAGCAGCACATCCGCCTCAGCGCCTCCGCCGATGGCAAGCTGACTTCGATCGGCCATGACTACGTAAACATGACCTCGATCCTGGATGACTACGAGGAGAACTGCGGAGAGGCGTCGGGCTACCTTTATAGCTGTCCAAACGTTCGAGTCACCCAAGGCTTGGCCAAGCGCAACATCGGTACGCCGACCGCCATGCGAGGCCCCGGCGCCGTTCCCGGCCTCTTCGCTTTGGAGACCGCCCTAGATGAACTCGCCGTCGCGCTCAAGATGGACCCGCTCCAGTTGAGGATCCTGAATGAGCCGGCCCAGGACGAGAGCCTGAAAATCCCGTTTTCGTCACGTCACATGTTAGAGTGCTACGAAGTCGGTCGCAAGCAGTTCGGCTGGGACAAGCGCACGCCGGGCGTCGGTTCGATGCGTCAAGGCGACTTGATCCTCGGCTGGGGCGTCGCATGCGCAGGCTGGATCGCGGAGCGATTCCCCGCGGAAGCCATGGTCGACTTGCGAAACGACGGCACCGCGCGCATCGCCAGCGGCGGCCAGGATATCGGGACGGGCACCTACACGATGGTTTCGCAAATCGGCGGCGAGCGGCTGGGGATCGACCCGAAGCGTGTGGAACCCATCATCGGAAACACCGACCTACCCGTCGGTCCCATCAGCGGCGGTTCGATGGCCACTGGCTCACTGGTGCCTGCTATCTTCCAAGCCGCGGATAATGCGATCCGAATGCTGCTACAGATGGCTTCGGGCTCAAAGGACACCCCCTTCTCCGGCAAGCCGGCGAACCAGTTGGCGTATGCCGACGGCCGCGTGCATCTGAAAGATCAACCCGCCGCGAGCGGAATGCCGTTCGAGGAACTCCTCAGCAAAATTGGCATGAAGTCTGTTAGCGGGATGGGCAAAGCGGAGGGCACTTTCGGCGGGCCGCCCACGGTCTCTCGTCACTCCTATGGCGTCCAGTTCGTGGAAGTCACCTGGGAGCCGGCGACGGCGCGGTTACGCGTTCCACGCGTGGTCACGGTCATCGATGCGGGCCGCATCGTGAACCCGAAAACGGCAAAGAACCAGATCGAGGGTGCGGTTGTGATGGGCATCGGCATGGGCCTCTTCGAGGAAACCATCTACGATCACCGTAACGGCGCCCCCGTGAACCGTAATCTGGCGGACTACGTCCTGGCCGTAAACGCCGACACTCCCCGAATCGACGTCCACTTCTTGGACTATCCCGATCCCGCCGTAAATGAGCTCGGCTTGCGTGGCGTTGGCGAAATCGGCTTGGCGGGCGTCGCCGCGGCACTAAGCAATGCCGTGTATCACGCGACCGGAAAGCGAGTGAGGGATCTGCCCATCACGATCGAGAAGTTGCTTTAAAGTAGATAGCTCGCGCACCCCTTCGGAGTGCGCGAGACTCGATCGCGCTTTATAGTTGGAGTCGGGTCTAGCCCCGGGCGGGGTAGGCTCGGAAGCCATGCTTTTGCCCTTGCTTTGTGCCGCTGATCACCGCAAACTTTGAGCGCAAAGCTGCGCGTTCTTGGTCAGGCTGAGCTTCTCAAAAATGGGGAGCCGGTGCGGTTTCGGTCAGCAAAGGCGATCGAGCTGCTGGCATTTCTCGCCGTCCAGCCGGAGCGGAGAGCATCCCGCGCTTCAGTGGCGGATGCGCTTTATCCAGACTCTCTCCGGGCCCGAGAAAACCTGCGCCAGACCTTGTTGTATATCTCGAAATCGGCACCCGATATAGTTCGAACGCATCCCAGCCACCTTTCGCTCAAAGACATCGAATCGGACCTAGACGCTTTTCAGAGTGGAGATTTGGAGGCTTACGAGGGGTCATTTCTACCTCGCCACGATGCAGATTGGGCGGCGGCGGTTCGAGCGAATCTGGAGCAGATGCTCGTCCAGCAGCTGATCGCCGCGGCGGACTCAGCACTTCCCGACGACCCCGCCCAAGCGGCGAATCTCGCCAGTCGGGCGATCCAAATCGACCCCTACTTGGAGCAGCCCCGCCGTCTGCGGTGGCAGGCTCTCGAACGGCAAGGGGAGCGTGCGGTGGCGGCGGCGGAGCGGGCGCAGTATGCCGAGTTCATCCGGAAGGAAGTTGGCATCGAGGTGCGGACGACCGACGAATCTCCGGTCGCCCCTTCGCTGACTCCGGCCGAGCGCTTACTGCGAGACATCGCACTAGCTCCGGAAGCATTCGAGCATGGCCGGCTGATGGCCGCGGCGGAAAGTCTCAAGGAGGGTATCCGTCTGGTGAATCCGGATCACCCCTATATCATCCTCGCCTGGATTTCACTCTCGCGCGTGCAGTTCGAAGTGGGAGACACCGCAGGTGCCGTCGAATCCATTCGCCAAGCCTGGCTGATCGACATGACCCCCGAGCAGTCCTGCGAACTGAGCAGCGTAGAGGCGCGCGTTAACGCACGATTGGGCAATCACGAAGAGGCGGAGCGATTGGCCGGCCGAGCCGCGCAATCCAAGCTGACCGACATTCAAACCGAGGTAAACCTTCTGCTGAGCTTCACCGGCTGGGCGAAGGGGGATTATCCGGCGGCGATCCGCCACGCGGACCGGGCCATCGAACTCGCGAAAAAGTGCGGCTCCCAGAAAAATCGAATTCGCGGTCTGCGTTCCAAGGCTTCGGCTTTGTTCCGAATGGGCCGGCATGCGGAGGCGCAGGTTTGTCTCGAAGAGGGGGTTGGTGCCGCGCGAATCATCGATCGCGCTGATCTTGTCGCCGCCCTCGCCAGCGACCTCGGCCGCCTCCGTGAATCGCTCGGCGACTTAGACTCTGCCCTCACTACTTTCCACCAAGCTGTTCAAGCGTTGGAAGGAACCGACTTCCGGATTCAGTATGCCCAAGCCGTGACCTACCTCGGCGACCTTGAGCACCGTCTTGGGAGACTTTCGGAGGCCCGGCGGCTGCACATGATTGGCGTTGCGACTCGCCGCATGGGCGGCGATTCCATAGGTTTGGGCACCTCTTATCGGGGGCTCGGTAAAGCCCAGATTGCCCTCGGCGAGCATCGGGAGGCCGTCGAATCTCTGCGCCGGTCCCTGCGCTTTTTCCATATGTTTAAAGAGGAGGGAAGTAAAGGCTCGGCCCGGATCCCCTTGGCCCGAGCACTCCTCGCGGTTGGGGAGAAGACTGAGGCTCTCCGTAACGCGCGTCAGGGTGCGCTAGAGTTAGAAGGTTTGAGTGAAGAGTCCATTCTGATCCGCTACAACGACCCCGACCTCCTGCCCGCCGCCGTGAAGAAATTCATAGACTCAATCTAACTTCGGAGTGCGAGCCTTAACCTTCGGAGTGCGCGAGCTTGATCGCGCTTTAAGGTTGGATGCAGAAAGAAGCAAGAAACAAGCCCCCCATGTCGGTCTCCACATGTGGGTCGGGATGCCCGTCCCCCGACACTCCCCCCGACACTCCCCATCACCGCACATCCAACCGAATCTCCATCCGCTCCAGGGTAAGCAAAGCCTGCCTCCGCACTTCCGGCCGCGCGTCCAGACTCGCGGAACGCACAACCTCGGCGTGCCCCGTATCCCCCACCACCGCCAGCGCCCGCAGGGCCTGCAGCCGCACTCGCGGCAAATCGTGACCGAGCAAAGCCACCGCCCCATCGCCAGTTCCGGCGACGTCGTGCCGCTCCGACACCTTCAAACACATCTCCGCCGGCCGCCAATGCTCGTCGCCCAAGCCGGTGACGATGGCGTCGGTGGCGCTATCGTCCCAAACATGCAGCAGCCCCCGGGCCCCCCAAGTTCGCACCCAATAGTCGGGCCAGCTGCTGGCATCGAAAACATTGTCGCCCGGATTCCACGCATGTCCGGTAAGGCTGCGCAACTCCTCGACATACGCATTCCGATCCGCACCCGCCATCAAATCGGTACATAGCGAGACAAAGGGTGCCACGCCGAGACGCTCGGCAAGGGCAGCGATTAGATGCGCAACGGGTTCTCTTTCCATCAGGCTCAGCAAGGGAAATTCTGGATGGGACAAGCTTACAGGAGATTTTCGCGGACGATTTGTCGAAATCCGTAGAGGTCGTTCGACCATGGAGTGAAGGAGAATTTATGAAGTATCTAGTAGCCATTCACCACCCCGACGACTACGACGGGTCCACCGAGGACAAGGCGATGACCAGCGACATCGACGTTCTCAACGAAGAGATGGAAGCGAGAGGAATCCGCGTCTTCGTCGGCGGCCTGCACTCCGCCCCCAAAGCAAAGTCCCTTAGAAAGCAGCCCGAAGGAAAGGTGCTCGTCACGGACGGGCCGTACCTGGAAACCAAGGAGCACATCGGCGGCTTCTGGGTCCTGGAATGCGCGAGCATGGACGAAGCGTTGGAGTGGGGAAGGAAGGCCGTCATAGCCTGCCGGGCACCGGTCGAAGTACGCCAATTCCACTGACTAAACCGCCAAGCCACTTGTGGGATGCGGGGGTTTGTACCGCGTCACTCCCTGCGCCGGAATGGCGCGGGACGGGCATCCGCGCCCCACATGGATTCCTCCCGTTTCACGATTACCGGTTCGCGATCCTACCCTCCACCGCCCTTCGCGGGAACCGGCCGTGGCGTTTTTTGATGTTCAACCTGTAATCCTTCAGTGCCGCGTTGATCTCGACAATCGCCCTTTCCAGCTGCGCGTCCTTCCCCTGACGCCACAAGTAAGGATCGTATTGGACCTCGATGTCCGGGACCGCGCCCACGTTCTCAAGCAGGATCTTCCCCGTCTTCGGGTCATACAGGGCATCGTCCGGCGCGTTGACCGAACCGCCATCGATGAGCCCGAAACCAGCCGCGATCAGGTGGCCGCCCCATGTTCGGGTGCCGATGAGCTTGCCGACCTTGCGCTGCTTGAAGAGGAAGGGGAAAATGTCGCCGCCGGAGCCGGACATCTCGTTCGTCAGCATCACCTTCGGCCCAAAGATGCCCGTAAGCGGAAGCCGCATATCCTCGCCGTAACGCGTTCGCGAACCGAAGTCCAGCCCTCGCATCATCTCGTTCGGCATGAAGTCGTTGATCAAACCGCCGTGATTGAAGCGCCCGTCGATGACCATCCCTTCTTTGTCCGTCTGCGAGTAGTAGAACCGCTGGAACTCTTCCCAGCCGCCGCCGCCCGTATCGGGAACGTGTACGTATCCGGCACGGCCGCCCGTCATCTTGTCGACGTACCGCCGGTTGTCCTCGATCCACGCCCGGAACCTTAGAGCCCCCTCATTGGCCACCGGCAAAACGGTCACTTCCCGCGAGCCGGTGTTATTCGGGTTTGGGCCGACCCGCAGCTTGATCTGCTTACCCGCCTTCGCCTCCAGCGCCTCGTAGATGTCGTTGACCTCCGTCAGCTCGGTGCCGTCGATGGCGAGAATGTATTCCCCAACCTTCGCATTGATTCCTGGCTGCGACAGCGGGGCATAGAGTCCCGGATTCCACCGCTCGCCATCGAAGATTCGGGCGAGACGGTAGCGGCCGTTCTCAAAGGAGTAATCCGCGCCCAGCAGGCCACCGGGCACGCTCGTGGTTCCCGGCATGTCGCCGCCGCGGGCCCACATATGGCCGATTTCCAGTTCTCCGAGCATGTCAGTAAACAGATAGTTCAGGTCCGACCGCGACGACACATTCTTCAAAAACGGCTGGTACCGCTTCTGGAGGACAGCCGCGTCGGCACCGTTCAAGTTCGGGTCGAAGAACAGCAGCCGCTCACCCCGCCAAACCTCCTCATACATCTTCCGCCACTCGACGACAGGATCGAGCTTCACGGTCAACGCCGGAGAAGGCACCTCTCCCGTTCCAGGAGGCGGAGGCGAAGCCGACGATACCACCCGCATCCCCGGTCCCGATCGCAACAGCATCTTCGTTCCATCCGCGGTCACTTGGAAGTTGCCGACGCCCGTCGCGAACGGGCTCAGCTTGCGATCCTTCCATGCGAATTGCATAAGCGATGGCGGCGTCCCTCGGCCACCGGTCACCGTGAAGAACGTTCCCGCCGGCCCTGCCTCCAGAGTCTGGAAAGCTTGGCTGGAGGTGGGGATGGAGACGATCCGGCTCTCGATTCCTTCCAAATCGACCTTGGTCGCGACCGGCCCCGGGTCGGGTTTCTTCTCCTCTTTCTTGACTCCCGTTTCCTCGTCGCTCTCAGGGTGCAAGGGATTGGGGCTGTCCTTACTCAGGACCACGGCATAGATACTGCTGGTCGAGGGTTGGGCCGCCATGCCGGACATATCCTCGAAGTCGAGCCCGGTGCCCACATTGGTGCTGGCCAGGAAATAGAGGTGCTTCCCGTCGCGATCGAATACCGGCGCCGTCGCATCGGAGAGGCCATCCGTGAGTTGGGTCTTCACCCCAGTTTCAAAACTGTGAACGAACACCGCCGACATGTGGGTCTTCAGGTCCCGGCTCCAAGTGAGCCACTTGGAATCCGGCGACCAGCGGGGCCGGGTGTTTCCTCGTCCGCGATAGGTGCGGGTGTCGATCTTGGTGCTCTTGCCGCTCGAGACATCTAAGACCCAGAGATTGAGCTTGTTGTCGGTATAGGCGATTCTCTTCGAATCCGGGGACCACACGGGGCCATCGTAATAGCCTGGCTTCTCGCCTAGATCGATGCGGCGCTCTGTATTCTTCGTCGCGTCGACCAGGGCCATCTGCTGGTCGCCCTGGGCGTCGGTAATGAAGGCGATTGTTTTGCCATCGGGAGACCATGCCGGATCGCGCCGGTGAACGCCTTGCGCCTCGTCGACTAGCCGCGCGTCTCCCTTCGCCGCCGGAATCGTGAAGATCCACCCCCGCGCCCCGACCGCGATGCGCTGGCCGCTGGGCGAGATGGACACATCTTGGATCGATCCTTTCACATCCTTGATGCGCGGCCGAACCTCCGGAAAATCGCTTTTGATCTCGATCTTCACCGGCGTCGATTGTCGCGTGGCCGGATCGAAGAGGTGGATCAAACCCAGCTTTTCGTACACGATCACATCGGGACCGGCCCCCGCCGACTTCAGATCAAAACCCGAGCCCTTTACTTCCTCGGCCACGGCCCCCGTTTTGGTGTTG
>JBKJIP010000039.1:0-4748 GCA_046598515.1 Fimbriimonadaceae bacterium
CCATCGATGTGCCCAAAGGTGGGGTTCAAGAAGGTGAAATCCCGGTCACGTACGTTCCCGCTCGGAACACGGTCTTTCTCTCGATCGCGCTCGGATACTGTGAGGTCATCGGCGCGAAGGACATTTTCATCGGCGCGAACGCCGTGGACTACAGCGGCTATCCAGACTGCCGCCCCGAGTTCATTTCGGCCTTTGAGCACTTGGCCAATGTGGCCACGAAAGTGGGGGTTGAAGGAGGACGGTTCCGAATCCACGCCCCCTTGATCGAGATGCGCAAAATGGAGATTATTCAGCAGGGGTTGGAACTGGGGGTCGACTACAGCCTGACGCACTCGTGCTACGATCCGGCCGATGGCGGAGCGTGCGGAGAATGTGATTCATGCCGGATTCGGATCAGCGCGTTTGCGGAACTCGGGATGGTCGACCCCGCTCTGATGTAGTCCCGAAAATCAGCCCGGCGTTCGTCGATTTACGATTTACGGAGGCTCTTGCAAAAGTCGGCCCCACGTGGTGTAAAACGCCCTCCATCCCTTTCGGGGATCCTCATTTTCAGGTTCCCCGTCCGTCGATTTACGATTTACAATTTACGATTTACCGCGCATCCAGACGACTTTTGCAAGAGGCTCTACGACTTACGATTTACGAAGCTAGAACTCAAATAGCTTCGCGGGCACGCCGATAACCGTTACGTTCGGGGCAACATCCTTGACCAGAACCGCGCCGGCACCTACGGTAGACCATTCGCCGACTGTGATGCCCTGGCGGGAGACCGCACCGGCGCCGAAGAAAGCACCCTCGCCGAGCTTGACGTTTCCGGAAAGGTGGGCGCCGGGGGCGACGTGGGCGAAGTCACCGATCACGCAATCGTGATCCACCGTCGCGCCGGTGTTGATCACGGCCATGCGGCCGATATGAGCATCCGCACCAACACATGCGCCCATGCAGATCATCGCGCCGGGTTCGATATGGGCGAACTTGGAGACGACGGCCGAGGGGTGCCGGAGGTTGTACCAATAGGGGCCCTCACCGAGCTTGTCGTAAACGGCCTTCTTGATCTTGCAATCGCCGATGCCCATGACCATACGACGACCATAGAGCTTCCAATCGCCGATCGGGCCAATCACCGGGTAGCTGTGAATCTTCTTCCCATGCATCTCGGGGTTGTCGTCGAGAAATCCTTCGACGGTCTCCTTCATTTCAAGGAGAATGTCGAGGGCGACCTTCGCGTGGCCGCCGGTACCGAGAATCATGATGCCCACGATCTGATTGTGCCTCAGTGGGGGTCTTTCGTGTTTGTGGATCAATCTGTCTCCAATGTGGGCCGCGGATGCACGTGCCGCGGCACCGCTCAGGGACTGAGCAATCAAGTTCGAGGAGGTTGCTGGTAGGCATGCTGCCGCGGCACAAGCATCCGCGGCCCACAATTGGCTTATTGGGAATTTGCTATCGGATCGAGTCGCCGACGGCGAGTCGCATCCCGTTCACGAAATCCCGGCCGGACATTCGCTTTTTCCCTTCGGGTTGTACTTCGATAAGTTGCATCGAGCCTCCGCCGAACGCGATCACGTCCGGGGCCAGAATGATGCCCGGAGCCCCTTGGGCCAGCACCTTCCGAGCCGAACTGATTCGTAGCCGCCCAAAGTGGGTCTGAATCCAAGCGCCAGGCGAAGGGGTGAAGGCCCGGAAATTGTTATAGGCATGATCGATGGGCTCATCGAACTTAAGCTCCGCCTCTTCCTTAGTCACCTTCGGCGCGTAAGTCGCTTCCTCATGGACCTGAGGCGTTCGGGGATAGTCACCGCTCGCAAGCCTCGCCGCCCAAGTCGCGGCCATTGTGCCGGCCAGATCTCCAAGGCGGATTGCAAGCTCTCCATAGGTCTCATCCGGTCCAATAGCGAGCTTCTCGATCGCAATCATGTCGCCCGAGTCCATGCCCTTGTCCATTTGCATGAGGGTCACGCCTGCTTCGGTGTCGCCGTTCTGCAGACAGCGTTGAATCGGAGCGGCGCCTCGATAGAAGGGCAAAATCGATCCGTGCAAGTTTATTCCGCCATGCTTAGCGGATTCCAAGAGGGCAACGGAAAGAATCTGGCCGTATGCGGCGACAAGTAGGAAGTCCGTATCAAGGCTGCGAATATGCTCGACGAAGGCAGCGTCGCGTGCCCTTTCCGGAGACTCGACGGCTAGACCTAGCTCAAGTGCGGCGGCTTTGACTGGCGACGGTCGCAGTTGCATCCCGCGGCCGGACGGCCGATCAGGTTGGCTCACGACGAGAACCACATTCTCCGCAACAGCGCGAAGGGCGGGGACCGCGAAACCCGCCGTCCCGAAGTAAACGATCCTCATTCTTCGTCCGCGTGCATTTGCTCGGGGTGGGTCCAGTGCAACGTAGAGATATCCACCTTGTCGATGAAGAGAACACCGTCGAGATGATCGATCTCATGCTGCGCGATACGCGCCGGCATCCCTTCGAGATCAATAGAAATCCCGCGACCTTTCCGGTCGAAAGCCTCGATCTCGACGTATGCGGCCCGCTTCACATCGCCATAGAGCCCGGGTATCGACAGGCACCCCTCCTGGCCAATCAGCTCGCCTTCGGACTTGGTGATAACGGGATTGATGAGGGCCATGGGCTTCTCATCGAACGGGGCCACGATGACGATCCGCTGGGCGATTCCAAGCTGGGGAGCGGCAAGTCCCACCCCGTTCGCTTTGCGCAAAGCCCGCATCAGATCATCGATGATGAACTGCGTCTTCTTGGTCACTTTCGTGATCTCGACGCACTTCTGGCGCAGAACGGGAGCGGGGATCTTGACGACCGGGCGCTCGGCATTCTGCACATACAGATACTTGAATTCGTCCGGGACGACGATCTCCATCGCTTAGATTATGAAAGGTTGCCGTCCTGAGCGTACAAGTCCAATATCGAGACCTCGGCAAGAGCCCCCAAACGCGTAGGCGGTCCCGTCGTTCCGACACCGCGCGTAACATAAAGCGGGGTCAACGCATCGGGATAGAAGCCGTCCACGTACTTCGTGCCGCCTTTGGTGTGCATCGGCGCCCAACCCCACGGGAATCTCCACTGGCCACCGTGACTGTGCCCACTCAGCATCAGCGCCGTGGCGGGAGGCAGGCTATCCACGAAGTCCGGCTCATGCCAGACCGTGACCATCGGCTGATCGCCCAACGTCCATGCTCGCTGAAGGGCGAGCCAAGGGTCGGATTCCTTCTCATTGCCCGAATCGACTCCGACCCAGGTGATGCCATCGATGGAAGTTGCTTCATTGCGAAGCAGCGTGATGCCAAGTTCAGAAAGGATGGGCCTAAGAAGCTCGGCATCGCCCTCCCAATAGTCGTGATTGCCGGGCACGGCCACGATGCGCCCACGCATTGGCTCTAAGGGTCGTAGAGCTTCTTCGAGCTGCCAAGGGGAAACAAGTTTCCAGTAACCCACAAAATCGCCCGCGATTACGATTACGTCCGGCTCCTCGGCCAGAAGCATGTCGATCGCCCGTTTGGCCATCGCGATGGAGTACTCGTCCCGGATATGGAGATCGGCGATGAGGCCGATGCGAAATCCATTCCTCTCCTTGGGCCACTTTGGCAGATGGAGCTGTCGCTTTTCGAGAACGAGCTTATTCGCCTCGACGAGGGCTCCATAGACGAGCCATCCAAGCCCGCCAACGGCGCCCGCCGTCAGCCAGGGGAGAGATTTCTTCATAGAGGGGAAAGCCTCCACCCCATGGCGGGATGGAGGCTCTTTAGATCACTTACTCGATCTGCGCTCGAACGCTCTTCAGCGATTCGGCGGACTTGTGGAGCAGTTCGCGCTCTTCCGTTGTGACGGCGGGCTCGAGGATGTTCACGACACCCTTGCGGCCGAGGACCGTCGGGAGCGAGAGCGAGGTGCCGCTGATGCCGAGCTTGCCGTTCTGCATCGTGGAAACCGGCATGATCGCGCCCTGATCGAGGGCGATCGCTTCGACGACTTCCTTGATCGAGATACCGACGGCACGACCCGCGCCACCCTTCAGGCGGATGACTTCGGCGCCCGACTTCTTCGTGAAGTCGAAGATGCCCTTCGCGCCTTCGTCGGTGTAACCGGGGAGGGAGCTGAGGGAGATGCCGTTGACGGTAGCCGAAGACCAGATCGGAACCATCGAATCGCCATGCTCGCCGAGAATCAGCGCATGCACGTCCTTCGCGCCAACGCCGTACGAATCGGCGAGGAGCGAGCGGAAGCGGCAGGTGTCGAGCACGGTGCCGAGGCCGATGACCTGAGACTCGGGCAGGAGTCCGGACTCCGCCGTGAGCTGGGTCAAGATGTCGACCGGGTTCGAAACCACGAGGATCGTGGCACCGTCGCTCAGCTTGACGCCCTTAAGGGAGTCAAGGATCTGTCGAAAAAGAACGACGTTTCGGTTGATGAGCTCGAGTCGGCTCTCATCCGGCTTGCGGCGCAGGCCGGCCGTGATGACCACGCAATCGGAACCATTGACCGCGTCGTAGTCGCCCGCGATGATCTTCTGGGACGAGCTGAGCGCCGAACCGTGTCGCAGGTCCAAGGCCTCGCCCGCGGCCATATCCGCGTTCGCGTCCACCAAAACCATCTCGTTGACGATGCCGCCAAGCTGCAAAGCAAAAGCGGCGTCCGAACCAACTCGGCCGCCGCCACCAATAATTGAAACCTTCATCTGTCTGCGTCTCCGTATGCCAAAACTTAGTCAATTATGGGCCATGAGCCGCCT
>JBKJIP010000090.1:0-6657 GCA_046598515.1 Fimbriimonadaceae bacterium
ACGATCAGGCCAAGGATTTTGCGACGATTCATTAGCGGACCTCCGTGATGATGAACTTGTGGCTCGTCTTAGTCGCGCGGAAGCGATAAGTGGCAGGTGCCGTTATCTTCGTCGAAACGAACTCGTAGTAGTCGCGAACGTCGAACCTTCTCGATCCTCCTCGGACTGGATTGAACTTGATACTGTAGTAGGTGCCCGGCTTCAAGCCCTCCAGTCTCATGCTGAACTGCTCTTGGCCGTACATATTCTTCACGTCTCGATAGAGGTCCACCGGGCCAGATTCCATCGTCGCGTAAAGTCCGCCGATAAAGCGGGGCGGCATCGGACCGTCCTCGCGATCGAGCGCAGAAGTGCCCGAGTTGCTTCGGCCGAACAGGACAGGAGCGTTGACGCGGCTATCACTCAAAGTCGCCTGCATACGCCATCCCGTTTGAATCTTGGCGCGTCCAACCCGCAATTGGGTCGCGGCGGGGAAGAACACCATGGTGGCGCCCTCCGGAGCCAAACAGCGCACGAAATACGCCTTGCCGGGCTCGAACTGGGTCGCTGCAATATAGCCCCCCGTTTCCGGAGCGCCGGTAACGGCATCGGGCGCGCCTCGCTGGAAGGCGAAGATGAGGTCATCGATGTCAAGTCCGACGGCTTCGCTGTAAAGCTTTGGAAACTCGGTCGTACGTACGATTTGAATCCGCGACGTGGTCGTGATCTCATTAAGCGGGTTCGAAATCATGTTCCAGCCTGGACGCAGAGCAACCGACATTGGAACGACGGGATTGCTGCCTGGGATTTGAACCGTGCCCGCTGTTTCGCGACGAATGAAATAGCCGCCGCCCTGCTCGATCGATCCGCTGTCCGGATAAAGCGCGTAGGCCGCATCCGAAGCGTTGTAGCGGGCAAGCTGCACCTGATTCTCAGGTACGCCGAGGATGTCTCCCGCGGCGGAGGCGAAAGGCTGGGTCGGGAAACCGACCATTTGGATCCCCTTCAGAAGAGGAACGCTCAGCGTGGTCTCATTCACCCGCAGATCGACGGCCAAGGGCCCGGGGCCCTTGTTAACAAATCGGGTGTGAACGATCGTGCCGTTTCGCAGCACATCGACCTTGAGCCGAGCATAACCCGCAAAAGACGCCTGCGTGTACTTGATACCGAACGCGAAGTTGCGTACAAGAGCGGTTCCAAGGAGGGTCGTGCCGATGTAAGCCTTAACTTGGAGGGTGCCTCCGTTCAGTGATTGGCCGGTGACCGTGCCGTAGAAGTTCTTCTCATCGGGGTCGGCCGCGGTCGCGATCGAACCAACCGGCAGGTAAGCCCGCGCGATTTTGTCGCCCACGGGAATATCCACGGTGCACCGGTAGGGCTGGGATGAGTTGATATCTGGCAGGTTCGGCGTGACCGATCCATAGGCGCCCGCGATGTCCATCCGCTCGTCCTGAGTGCTCGAGAACACTCGGTTAAACGCCTGATCCCAGAAAATCGGGAAAGAGGTTCCGCTAAGCAAGTTTTCGTTGCCGGTGGGTTGGGTTTCAAAATACGTGGCTGAAATGTCGTAGACGCCAAAGTCGTCGCCGCCCAGATTCGTGGTGATCGGGACAGGCTGAACGAGAAGCTTAGGGCCGAGGGTCAGCTTCGTTTCCAGGATGTACTGGCGACGGAACCATTCGGCGAAGGAAAAGCCTTCGATCTTCGAGTTCGCAACCCCAGTCACGGTGTCGAGAGCTTGCTGGCCAATGGCGACGAGAGCGGGGACGTTCGAAGAGATGCCCGGACTCAAATAGTAGCGGCGGTTGAACTCCCGGATAAACCCGGGGTTCTCAGCGACCAACTTCTGCCAAGCGGAGCCTGCCATTTGATAGCGAAGAAGATAGATTCCGCCTAAGCTTCCACCGGCAGGAAGCGGCACGTCGCGCAGGTTCGGCGCGATGAACTGAGGTCCACCCAGTGCACGCTGGTTGAACCAGTCGTAGGAGCTGCCCACGTCATAGGTGTTCTGAAGCGTGAGGTCGATGAGGCCCGGATCGAGAGAGGCGGGAAGGGCACCATTCGTGCGAACGACCTTCATAACCGTTGCGCGGACGATGCCCTCTTGGAAGGCATCGAAGCCATAGCTGTTCGGGCCGATGTAGGCGAGCAGGAGGGTGTGAATGAAGTTCACGGAAGCGGCTTCAGGGCTGACGTAGATCGGAAACCGAATTTCGCGTCCGCCGGAGCCGTTGTTCGGGATAAAATAGCCACCCGCCACCGCGTCTCGGTCGCCGATATCGGCATCGTAATTCTTAACCAGAACGGGACCCGCTTCGGATGCCTGACCGAAGATGATGTCCAAGGTCGGCTTGGCCGAATCGAACACGCTTTGCAGCAGGTCGCGATAGGTCTGGGGAAAAGACCGCGTTCCCGCCGTATCGAAGACGAGTGTGATGTTGCCGGGCGCGAGATTGCGCCGCTCCAACAATCGTCCCTTTGAGGTCAGGTGGACCGTAGTCGGGAGGGAAAAGGGAATTCTGGTGCTGAACTTCCCGGACTTCGCCAGATTCTTGCGAGTAGCCTCGGTTAGGAGCGCGGCATTGCGGCCAAATGTCCGCATTGCCCGGTCCGCCGAATCCACGGGAGCCTTCGGTCCGGCTTCGACATAGAGTCCAGTTTGGGCGGAGGCGGTCAGGGCCGCAAGCGCGGCAAGGCCAATGATCAATCCTCGAATACGCATGATAGTGGGTTATCGTTAGACGACTGCACGGCCCGAAAGGGTCGCCAAGTCATATAACGTTCAGATCAGGTTGCACGAGACAACTCTAGTCTACAGCCTCGCGGGAATCGTTCGCGATCAGTCCTCGACCAGATACTCCGCGATCAAAAGAGCGGTGTCAAGCAGCGCGTCCGTATGCGTTCGCTCATAGCCATGACTGGTGTCCACACCCGGCCCGATGAGAGCGACTTCGGCGGTTCCGCCGGACTGCCAATAGACACTTCCATCGCTCCCGTAATATGGATAGGTATCGGACTTGAGGTCGATGCCCGCCTTCTCTGCCACATTGCGAATTCGGTCGCTTAGTCTTTTGCTGTAGGGCCCCGATGAGTCCTTGAGGCAGATGGAGCAGTGATACTCGTCGCCGTTTTGCCCCTTACCGAGAGCGGCCATATCGAGAACGAGCAGTTCGACGATGTCGGCCGGAATCCCATCGAATCCGCCATGCCCGACTTCCTCGAAGTTGCTGAACTGGAAGGTTGTTCGCTGCGAAGGCGTGACCCCGTTATCCTGCAAAGCTTTGATGGCCGCCAGGGCGCAGGCCACGCAAGCCTTGTCATCCAAGAAGCGCGATCGAACGAAGCCGGACTCCGAAACCTCGACGCGGGGATCGAAGTAAACGAAGTCACCGACGTCGATGCCGAGCAGCCGTGTTTCTTCGGCACGAGTCGTTCGTTCATCGAGGCGGACCTCGAGGTTGTCCGCCGTCCGCGCGACGGTGCGGGCTTCTTTGTTGACGTGAACGGCTCCGTTTTCCAGAACGATCGAGCCTCGGATTTGGCGGCCATTGCGGGTCTCGATCCAAACGCCTTCGCTCTCTACGGTCGGCCACATGACGCCGTTCAAAGCGGTGAGGGTCAAGCGCCCGTTTTCCTTGATTTCCTTGACCATGGCGCCAAGGGTGTCGACATGGGAGGACAATGCCCGCGGAGCCGTATCTTGAAGGCCCGCGAGGTTAGCCAAGAGGGCGCCTTTCTGGGTTATCGTGCTGCTGATCCCCAGCACATCCAGCTCTTGCTGGACCAGTGAAATCCCCCAGTCGGTGTATCCGGTCGGGCTGGGTGTATTCAGCAGATCCACCAGTACGCGAATGAGATAATCGCGGTCGATTTGAAAGCGCGCCATGAGTGTGCCGTGTTTACCCGTTTTTGGGTTCGCCGGATGCGAGAAAGGCGGAAGCCCGTATTGAGGCGGGGCGCCACGCTGGGGATCAAACCACGGAATAGGTAAAAACCGGACGTGAAGGTTCTATTCATCGGCGGCACCGGCATCATCTCCTCCGCTTGTAGCGATCTGGCGATCGCGCAGGGCATCGACTTGTATCTATTGAACCGGGGTCGCTCCTCTCGCCCGGCTGCCGAAGGGGCGAAGATCCTGACTGGCGATATCGGCGACGCCGTGTCCGTCCGCCAGGCGCTAGGCGACCACGAGTTTGACGCCGTCGTCCAATGGGTCGCCTTCACGCCGGATCATATCCAGCGCGACCTCGACCTCTTCCGTGGGCGCACCGGGCAGTACGTTTTCATCAGCTCCGCCAGCGCCTATCAAACCCCGCCATCGAGCCTGCCCGTCCGCGAATCGACTCCCTTGGACAATCCGCTCTGGGAATACTCTCGAAACAAGATCGCCTGCGAAGAATTGATGGTGCGCGCTTACAGGGAAGAAAAATATCCGATCACGATCGTGAGACCCTCGCACACCTACGACAAGACTCTTCTCCCTTTCGATCATGCCTCCACCGTCTTCCGACGGATTCTGAATAAACGGCCAGTGGTCGTCATGGGCGACGGCACCTCCATCTGGACTCTTACGCACCACCGCGACTTCGCCAAAGGCTTCAACGGGCTGCTCGGCCACAGCGCCGCCATCGGCGAGGCGTTTCACATCACGAGCGATGAGTGGCTGACGTGGAACCAGATCTACGACATCGTCGGCTCAAAAGTGGGGGTTGAAGTGGAGAAAGTTCACGTCTCTTCCGAGGCCATCACCCGCGAGGATCCGGGCATGGGACCAGGCTTGCTCGGCGACAAGTCGAACAGTATGATCTTCGACAACTCGAAGATAAAGGCCATCGTCCCCGCGTTCCGATGCGACATCCCCTTCTCGCGAGGGGCGGAAGAAGTCGTCGCCTACCAGTTGGCGAACCCGAAGGACGCCGATCCCGAAAAAGATGCGATGTTCGATCGTTTGATCGCGAAGTACGGATCGTAAGAGCTTAAGCAAATGTGGGCCGCAGATGATCGTGTCGCGGCGGCGGCTTCGAACTTAGAATCAAGCCCGGGTCAGAACTGCAACTCCCCGGAGCGGAAGCTCCGGGGACCGGGGTGCGGGGCGGAAGCCCCGCGCTCCACTTAACCGCCCTTCCCGGTGCGAACCGGATCAGGTGGCTGAACTGGCCTTTGGATAGGCTTCTTGGCAACGCGATCCAGCATTTCTTTAATCGCCCGCTCCAGTTGATCGTCGATCCCCTTCGCAAAGCTGTTCGGATCGTTGTCGACATAAATGTCCGGCGCGACGCCGGGACCTTCGACGACCCAACCGACATCGGCTCGGTAATTTCCGTAGCGAGGAACTTGAATGCCGCCGCCATCCACTAGCGGCCACATCGGGGCGGAGCCAACCAAGGCTCCGTAGGTATTGGTGCCGATCAGCGGACCAAGCTTGGCGTAGCGCCAGTTCATTGGCCCCCCTTCTCCGTCCGAATAGCTGTCCTCATTGATAATCATCGTGAGGTGACCCTCGAAGGCATCGGGGAAGCGGGTGCTCGCTTCTAAAGAGTTGCGTTGAGACCGGCGCAGGTAGGTCTCCTTCTTCAGAATGCTGACCAGGATCGCACTGATGTAGCCGCCGTTGTTCTCCCGAATGTCGAAAATCAGCGCCTGCTTGTCGAGTTGGCCCAGATACTGGAGCGCGAAGTCTTCCATATCGGGGTCTACCATGCCTCCAAGGTAGATGTAGCCCACCTTGCCGCCGGTCGCCTTGTCGACATACTCGCGCTTCTGCTTGACGGCGTCCCGTTCCAGGAGGGCCCGTTCCGTCCCCGTAGCATGGGGCTTCACATAGATTGTCCTTGCCCCTGTCGTGTTCGGCGTCGAGTTGACGAGCAGGGAAACCGTTTGCCCGGACCGATCTCGCAGGAACTCGCGCCAGTCGACGCTAGCCGGTGTCGGCTTGCCATTGACGGCAAGGATGTAGGTGCCAACTCCAACGTCATTGCCCGGCTCTAGAAGTGGCGAAGGATTGACCATCCCATCACCATCGTAGATGCGCATAATCCGGTGGAATCCATCCACGGCCACCGTTTCCGCGCCGAGATAGGCGGGGGCACTTGCCGCGGTGGGAGGTGCCGCCGGTTCGGCTCGGAAGCTATGACCCGCGGAAAGTTCGGCCTGCATCCAGCGGATAAGTTCCGTCAGCTCATTTCTGGCCCGAACCTGAGGCAAGAGCGCCGAATATTTGCGACCGATTGCGGGCCAGTCGGCACCGTGCATATTCCGCACATAGAAGTAGTCTCGGCAGAGCCGCCAAGCATCCCAGAAGATCTGTTCCCACTCTTTCGAAGGATCGACTTCGAGTTTGTAGCCCTGCATGCTGACCGATCCTGCCGTCGGTGGCAGGTCCCGGCCGGCGATGGAAACTACGCGAGGTCCGCTCAGGAGCACGCTCTTGCCGTCCGCGGATACCGTGAAGGAGCTCCCGCTCGCGAGAGTGCCGCCGGCTTTGGCCGTAAGGTCATAGAAACCGACCGTGGGGCCATTCGCATAGAGAACGCGATCTCCCCACAGCTCGACTTGAGACAAATTCCCGGTAACTCCCGGGACGAGGATCAAGCGCGTCTGAATGCCGTCGAAGTCGATTCGGACCGTCTTATCCTCACTCGGCTTCTCCGGTACGCCTGCCCCTTCTTCGTCATTTTT
>JBKJIP010000186.1:0-6718 GCA_046598515.1 Fimbriimonadaceae bacterium
TCTCCGAGGGGTCCCGAGATCCGGTTCTGGGGCCGGATCGTCAGCCGAGGGCCGTCGTCGTTTGGCGAGCCTTCGCGGAATCGAAACAGCTTGTACCCGAGGCCCGGAACGTCTGGAGCATAAAACCAAAGCGCGATCTTCTCGTGCCCCCACTCCTCCGTTTTCTCGACGAAGAAGGTCGGATGGGCGACGCCATCTGGATCGATGACAACGATGGAATGGGGGTCGAAGCCAGTATCCCAAAGCGTAACGTAAACCGCATCCGTGCGGAGCCAACAAAGCGTGTTGAAGACGACCATGGGTCGGTCAAGATTGCCGCCGCCACTCGGCATGGACATGCCCGAGATTCCGGCTCCGAGGCCGGCTCCCCCCTCGAATTCGACCCCCTTAGAGGCTATCCCGAGATCAACTCGAGCACAAACCTCTGACATCACTTCGCGCTTGATCGCCGAAGTGATCGCGGCCGTCTCTTGGAAGAGCCCGCGCGCATGTTCCCGAGTCGCCCGGACTCCCGAGCCCGGCAGGATGTCGTGAAATTGGTTAAACAGCACATTCCGCCAGGCCTGTTCGAGTTGGTCGGCAACTTCGGGCCGGGGCAGACCGCCCAACTGAGCCATCGCCAGCATCGCCTCGGCGTCGAGGCACTGGTTCTCGCCCAGCCGGTTCGCTTCTTTGATCAAGCTCTGGGAGGTGTAGCAGCCGGTGAATTCGAAGTTCAGTTCATGGTCCAGCACGGGCAAGTGGTCCAGCCGTTCGGCTTCGCACGCCTCAAAAAATGCCTTGGAAGTCGAGAAAATGACCTTGGGATAAACCGGCCAATCCCGCATTTCCAGGTAGTAGTCGATCTCCTTTCGAGTCGGGCCCCCGCCATGGTTCCCAATGCCATAAACGTTTAGCCAGTGCTTGAGCCCATTCGCCTTGAAGAAGGCCGCGGCGGGCAGGGCGATGTTGTCCCCGATGTTGACGTAGCTGTTGTACCAACTCGTCTCTCGGTTGACCAGAATCCGCGATCCATCCGGACCTTGCCACCAGAACATGGGGGGCCGGTCCTCGCCGGGATGGTCGAATCCTCCTCCCGTCCGGCAGGCATAGTAATACTTCACACCGCCGAGGCGGGCGATCGTGGGAATGGTGTTCGCATGCCCGAATGTGTCGGGCTCCCATTGCACGGGCACATCCTCGGGCTCGAGGCCGAAATGATCGCGGAAGAACTTCCGCGTGATGAGGTAGCTCCGAGCGAGGGTCTCGCCTTGGGCAAGGTTCTTGTCCCCCTCCACCCACTGCGCCGCCGTCACTTCCCATCGCCCTTCCTTCACGCGCTCGACGATCTCGGCGAACATGCGCGGGTGGTAGCGCTGGATCAGCTCATAAACGCTCGCCTGGCTCTGCGAATAGGTGAACTCCGGATACTCCCGCATGATGGCGAGCATGCTCGCAAAGGTGTCGTAAGTCGTCGCCACCGTCTCCGGCCAAGACCACATCCAGTTCATATCGATATGCCCGTGCCCGACGCAATGGATCGTAAAAGACCGCGCATCCGCCTGGGCCGGGCTCAAAATGTCTTCGACTTTCGCACACATTTCGGGGAGGGGAAGTGACCCGCACGCTTGATTGGCTTCGTCCACAAGCTCAGGGTAAGAGCCCAACGCTTCGACGAACTCAATCTGAGACCGCATCCGCCGAATCCATTTGGCTGCATCGGATTTCGTATGTTCAGCAAGCAGGCGATTCCAAGCGGGAGAGTCCATCGCGCCGGATGTTACACCGTTTCGCCCTCCCCTCTTTGCGTGCATTCCCTTTGCGCCTTTGCGACCTTTGCGTTAAATTCTTGTCTCTGATTGGAAGGCCCTTTTAACGCAAAGGCGCAAAGGGCGCGAATGACGCAAAGATTGGATTGGTGCGCAAAAACGCAAAGGTCGCGTGCTACGCTATTGGGTGCTTCACCGGGTTCGTCTCAAGCTAAACGCGGCGCTTTGGCGGGTCTTGACCCCCATTACGATCAAGCTCTTTCACAAGCTGATCTACTTCCACAAGCGCGACACCACGTGGAAGAACACGCGATGGCTGGGCACGCCTGTTCAGCAGATCCCCTTCGATTGCTGGATCAAGCAAGAGATCATCTACGAGACACGCCCCGACCTGATTATCGAAACCGGCACCTTCGATGGCGGCAGCGCCATGTTCTACGCCTCCCTCTTCGACCTCATGGGCGGAGAAGGGAAAATCGTCTCCATCGATATCGACCCCCAACCGAACCTCCCAACCCACCCCCGAGTAGAGTTCATTACGGCCTCTTCGATCGAGCCAGCCGTCATCGAAAAGCTCCGGTCGATGGCGGAAGGAAAGCGAGTGATGGTGATCTTGGATTCCGATCACTCCGAGAAGCACGTCCGAAAAGAACTCGACGCCTGGGCCACCTTCGTGACCCCGGGGTGCTACCTGATCATCGAGGACACCAACGTTTTTGGCCACCCCGTCTTGAAAGAGCATGGCCCCGGACCCATGGAAGCTCTGAACGACTGGCTGAAGACTAACCCGCCGTTCGAGAACGACGCCTCGCGAGAAAAATACATGGTCACCTTCCATCCCCGTGGCTATTGGAAACGACTCTAATCCTGCGAGAGGATTAGCGTCGAGTAAGGACCGATTTGAAGTGACGCGCTGAAGGGCATCCCGTCGTAAGGAATGGCATCCGCGGTGACATCCGGCGATGGCGTGCTGCCGAAGTCGCCCGAGTACCCGTTCCAGTCGCTATTGAACCTAATTTTCCAGGTCCCCGCCCTAGGCAGTCCTATTCGATAGCTCGGCCAAGCGGCGTTTTTGAAGTTCGAAAAGACGATAACATCGTCCCTCGGACCGCCTTGGTCCCACCGATGGAATGCGATCACCTTGTCGCCGTTATTGACGTGATGGACGTTCGTGTGATGGCCGGAAAGGCCCCGCGTGGTGTCGAACCAGTTTCGCCGCAGACGAATGAGATCTCGGTACATCAAATTGATGCCGGAATACGTATTCAGCTTGTTCCAGTCCAGCGGGTCAGCGTCGCTGAAAAAGCCGTCCTCAAGAAACTCTTGGCCCTGGAAGAGCATCGGGATCGCCGGTGAAGTCATCACCAGCGCCGCGCCGAGAGTCGAGCGCTTTCTCGAGAACCAACTCCCGGCATTCCCCGGCCAAATCTCTTCCGGCACCCGGCTGCGGCCGTTGGCTACTTCGTCGTGCGATTCCGTGTAGATCAGGCTCTCGAAGGCGTCGCCCGAATACTGATAGGCGAGCGCATTTCGCACCGCGTTCATGTCCCGGTCATTGTCGTTCGCCGCAATAATGGCCGAGCGGATGGGATGGACGAACTGGGCGGTCCATTGCGAATCGAAGCCGGCGCCACCCGCACCGGAGTCCTTGGTGAGCCAGGAATTGCCTTGCATATCCTCGGCAATGTTGATCTTCCAAGGTTGGGCGGCATCGATCTCGTTGTTGACCCACTGCATGAGCGACCAACCTTCGGGAATGTCGCCGCCCGAATGCGACCGGATGTTGAGCGTCGAATCCCACCGCAGGCCGTCGAAATGGAAGTCCTGAAGCCACATCAGCGCATTGTCGCGGATGAACTGACGAACTTCGGGTCGGCCGAAGTCAGGCCGGGTGTTCCCCCAAGGGGTCATCGACCGGTCATCTTGGTAGAAATAGACTCCGCCGTACGAGCCTTGATACCAGCCGTCGAACTGCCACAGGTCGAGATCCGATGGGCCGTAATGGTTGTGAACGATATCGAGGAGAACCGCGATCCCACGCGCATGGGCGGCGTCGACGAAACGCTTCAGCGCCCGCGGTCCGCCGTAGGCTTGCTCGACGGCGAAGGGAAGGGATGGATTGTAGCCCCACGAAAAGTCGCCGGGAAACTCATTCACAGGCATGAGACTGATCGCATTGACCCCCAAGTCCTGGAGGTGATCCAGCCTGGATATGGCCGTATCGAGGGTCCCAGGCAAGCCGCCCGGCGTGTCGTTGAACGTTCCGGCGTGCATTTCGTAGACGACCAGCTTGTTCCAGGCGGGCATCTGGAATCCGGCGTCCGTCCATGGGAAGGAATCGTCGAAAATGACCGAGTTGCCGACCGAGTTCGTCGCCTCTTCTTCGCGGGGATCCTTGCGCCATAGGGTCTGGGTCCCGCGACGAATCACATAGCGGTATTGCTGACCGGGCACGGCATTCCGATAGTCGAGCGACCAGTGCCCATTGCCTTCGCTGACCAGTCGTGGTTCGATTCCATTCCAGCCGTTGAACTGACCGGCCACCGTCACGGATTCCGCGAAGGGTGCCCAGACTCGAAACATCGATCCGCCCGAGTACGGCTTGGCCCCCATGCCGGGCCGGCTGGACGCCTGGGCGGACATGCTTGCCTTCACCGTGTAACCGAGGGCTACATAGCCGTAAACCGAGATGTGGTAGCGGCCGGATTTGAGGGTGGCTCCATCGATATCGAGCGTGTAGGAGTTCCGAGACGCCGGCACGGGGCGGAAATCGAATTCCGTTAGGTTGGGCGCGGCATTGAAGCGAACATAGAGCGGAAAGCCCCGATTGGCGCTTGCCGGCACCGTGACGGTGAGGTTGACGCTCAGTTTCGACTTCCAGTCGGGCACGTCGATGCTGTAGTGCGCCCAGTTTCCCGTGGTTACATTTCCACTCGCGGGTTGCCCATCCACGAGCGGGGTTTGCGCAACCACGCAGGTCGCAGCGGCTGCCAAAAAGGCGAGGTGAATGCTGCGTAAAAATGCTTTCATTTGCCCGGTTCGCCTTACAGGCTATCACAGGTCAAGCCCTGTCACCCTGGCAAGAATACTTGATTTGTGAATACGTATTCACGAAATCGCGAAGGCCATGTAGAATACAGGGAGACGTTTCGTGACTTGCGGGTTCGCGGGGCTGATAGGAAGGATTAATATGAAGAGGATGCTCATTGTCGCGCTCACTTTTGGCGCGACGTTTGCCAACGCACAGTTCGTAATTCGCGGCACGTTCAATGGTTGGGGTGCTGGCGGCGATGTCACCATGACCGACCTTGGCGGCGGCCATTGGGAAGGCACGATCAACGGCCTAACCGCCGGTGATCGCCACGAATTTAAGGTCACCACCACTGATTGGGGCAACAATGGCCCAATCAACAACGCCCGCTTCGTTACCGGTTCCTCAGGAACCGTCAGCGTCGATTTCTGGGAGAACGCAGCCGCCGACGGCTGGCTTCCGAACTCCGGCAAGCGCGTCGGATACTGGCAGGACAACGCCAATGACTGGGAAGTCATGGGCAGCCCGAACGGTTGGACCACCCCCCTCGCCGGCCTCACCCACATGGGTGGCGGACTTTACGAAGGCACGGTCGCTCTCGCCGCCGGTTCGTTCGAGTACAAGTATCGCAAGACGGGCGACTGGGATGTCACGATCAACAACGACTTCTCCGGTTCCGGCGACAACATCTTCGGAAACGTGGCCGCCGCCGGCCTCTACAAGTTCTCGCTCGATCTACCGAACGGCCGTCACAACCTGACCGCCGTCCCCGAGCCCGCCTCCATGGCCGTCCTCGGCCTAGGCATAGCCGCCCTCCTGCGACGACGCAAGAAGTAGCACGAGTGCCAGGGGCTTCCAGCCCCTGCGTCCCCCAGGCTTCCAGCCTGGGGGATTTTGTTTGCGAAAGACTGTTCCCGCCATTCCGCCCACGGATGGCGGTGACGACCAGCCATCAAACGAGTCCTGTTTCCAGGCAATCGCAATCACGCCCAAGGCTCTCCGTTTTGCAGGCAAGTGGCTGCAAACAGAATGCGGAGGTTGCCGAGATGGAATGTGTTCCCGCCGGCCCACCACCCGCGTCTTTATCCTTAATCGAGGTGGACCACACATGTTCGCAAGAATTTCATTAATGTTTGTCGTGATCGCCGGGCTTTGCTCGGCGGCGTTTACCCTGGGCAGCACGGCCGCCCAGGGCGATCCGAGCGGGATACCGCAGGAACATCCTATCGCCTTGGCCCTTCGCTTCCACAACGAGCTGGGGCTGAACCAGGATCAAAAGTCCAAGCTGGAAAGCTTAAAGGGCGAGATCGCCAAGGAGTTTGCGCCGCTTCGGCAGCAGGCGGAAGGGATTCAGCGGCGGATGGAGGAGCTGCAGAAGAGCGGGAGCCAGGATCAGGAAAAGGGGAAGGCTCTGCAGCGAGAGGCCGCCGCGCTGGGAGAGAAGATCAAGCCGGTCATGGAGCGGTTCGCCCAGGCCGCCGCGCAGCTTCTCACCCCGGAACAGCGGGAGAAGCTGATGCGGCTTTCGGAGGCCCACGGCAAGCAAGGCGACCCGCGGGAGTTCGTCCTCATGTTCATGATGCAAGCCCGGGAGCAGCTTGGGATCAACCCCCAGCAGTTCACGAAGCTGCAGTACCTCCAGGCCGACTTCATCCGCGCCTTCGCTCCGATGCGCGAGCAGATGGAGATGATGCAGATGGCGGCGCATGAGAAGTTCGGGAAGGAAGGCAAAGAGCCGCCGCCCGAGTTCATGCAGCAGGTGCAGGGACTGCAGATGAAGGTCAAGCAGCTTCAGGCCCAGTTCTCCGAGCGCGCCGTGAAGGACGTGCTCGAGCCGAACCAGCGGGCTAAGCTTGGGGAGCTTCTCGGCGGAGGGCATCAGTCTGGACCCAACGGAAAATAGCCAATCCGACCGGGAGATTTGTAATGCATTTTGGTC
>JBKJIP010000304.1:0-5382 GCA_046598515.1 Fimbriimonadaceae bacterium
GTCGACACCCGTGGCGTCGCTATAGCCTACGGTTCCTTGCCGTCGACCATTCCAGTTCTCCGCGAACTCGCCTCGCGAGTCAACCGCAATGTAGATGTCTTTGTTCTTCACGTAAGGCAGCGTGATCTCGGTCCAGATGATCGGATCACCACCGCCAAGGGGTCGGTTGGAAGCGGGGGCGAAGTAGTCGTCGGCATCGCCGGCGTAAATCATCACTGCGGTCGCCAGTTGCCGCATCTGAGCAAGGCCGCGCGTAATCTTTGCGGCTTCCTTGGCTTGAGCGAAGACCGGGAACAAGATGGCGGCAAGAATCGCAATGATCGCGATGACGACCAGCAATTCAATCAAAGTAAAAGCGCGTTTCATTAAGAACAAGAACCTCGGATGCTATCGTAACACGAACGCATTTGAATCTACAAATCAACTTGTTGGCCAAACCAACGATTTGTTGCTCAATTTGGCGGATTGGCGGCATTGTCACCCAAAAAGACCTCATTATCTGCTCGCAGTTAAGGCGTTAGAGTCAGATCGACGGTCCTGGTGCTGCCGTAGAAGGAGGCCGTGAACGTGACCACTTGAGTCGAAGTAACGGGCTTGGTTTTGCAATAGAAAGCCTTGGCCGTCGCGCCTTGGTAGAAAGCGGTCGGACTTGGTGAGATGACGGCCAGGTTCGTGTCGCTAGAGGACAGGAAAAGGCCCATCGCACCAACGGCCGGTTTGTCGATCGCAGCGCTGCCGCTTACTCCGTAACCGCCCTTCGTCGTTGTCTTGGCCAAAGTCATCGCGCTCAACTTCGGCTTTTGACGAACGGTGATCGTTCCCGTCGCCGTGAGTCCCTGATGGGCGGCCGTCACCGTGACCAAGACATCGGAAATGACCGTCACGCCATAAACGAAGAAGTTGGCCGTCCTCTGACCGGCGGGCACGGTCACCTTTACGGGCGAGGTCAGCTTGAAACTGTTGTCGCTCATCGCGACGTCCCGACTCACGGGCGTTTCCACATTCAGCCCGAGCGTCGCCTGTCGGCTCTGATCCGAATAAACGACGGGATACTGGAAAGTAACGGAAACGGGGCCGATGTTCCCGGCGGTGAAGTTTTGACCGATCGCATCCGGCGGGACCGCCACGTCCTTGCTGCTCGGGAAGAACACCTTGTCATTGTGGGTTGGCACGAGCTTATATTCGCCAGGCGGCAAAGCGAGAGCGTAGTGCCCGTTGGCGTCTGTCGACGCCGATGCGATCACATTGATGCCCTGCACGGCTTTGACCGTGCACCCGGGCAGGCCGATGCTGTTCTGCTTGATCTGCCCGGACACGGCATAGGTGCTTTGCAGAAGTCGGACGCGCCATATGCTGCGGCCGTAGGTGCCGGCATAGAGATACGAGCCCGCTTTGTTGACCTTTAGATCCGAAACCAGGGTATTCGGCAGACCGGCTGCGGTCATGTTTTGCCAACTTCCGCCCGAGTTAAGCGTCATGAAGGCGCCAAGGTCGGAGCCTGCGTACCAGATGGTCGGCTCGTTCGGATCGTAGACAACTGTATTTACGGGGGCGGCCGGCAACCGCGTGCCGCCTGAGCCCGACACCAAGGTCCAGCTTGGGGTTGCCGCGGTTGTATCCGGACATCTATAGACGTTTCCACCATTGCCCACGGCGACAAGGATCTCGTTTGGATTCTGCGGATGAACCGCGATCGCTCCGACGGCGAGGTCCGGCATTAGCCCATCGAGGCGGGTGAATGTCGCTCCTTCATCCGGCGTTCGCCAGACTTGGCCGTTGTTGGCACCCGAGTAAATGACACTGCCATTGGAGGGCGCGGCGGCGAGATACGACAAGAATCCGGTCCCGGCGAGATTTTGAGTGCTCGCCGTCCAGAATGTCGCGAACCCGGTGTACTTGTGCAGGGTGTAGCGGGAACCGGCAAAAAGCTCGGAGCCGTCACCGGCCACGATAAGGGGAGCGATGAAGTTCGCTTGCTCGGGCCAAGCGCCGGAGATGCGCGTGGCGGTCGGGTCATCGGCTGAATCGTACTTGTAGACCGTCAAGAACTGCGAGGACGTGTAGTGGACGCCGGGATCGTTCTGGTCGAAAGCGCACCAAGCGCCATCGTAGGCGAACAAGTTCGTCCAAGCGTTCATGTTGCCGCGCGATGCCGGCGTGGAGTTATCCTGCGCGCCACCCATGATTCTTGATTCGTCGGTCGGATGGATGGCGATGTTGTAGAACATCAGGTCGCTGATTCGATTGTTTAGCGGCATGAAGATCGCGCTACTCGTGGCGGGACTGAGAACACCCTCGAATATGCCGCCATCGTTCCCAATCAAGATCCGATTCGGATCGGTCGGGTGATTCGCAAAGCAGTGCTGGTCGTTGTGAGTCTTGGCCCCGTTCGTATAGGTTACGCCCAGGTCGACCCAGGTTGAGCCGCCGTCGAACGATGCGGCCAACGTGATCAGTCCCACGAAGACTACATCGGAGCCGCCATTTGCGCTCGTGCTGATGTGATAGTCGTAGATTTTCTGCGACCAGTTGTAGTTATCGCCGGGTTGGAAATCGTTCGGGAATCCGCTCTTGATGCTGACCCATGTCGCGCCCGCATTTGTGGACTTGTAAATCTGCTCCGCGCCGGTGGCTAGAACATAAACGGTGTTCTTGTTCACCTTGGAGCAGGCGATGTCCATGTAAACCTCGTTCGATGTCGAGGGATGAGTAGCGGGCGTCCAGTTGATCCCGTCTGGAGAGGAGTAAACCCTTCCCCCGACTAAGTTGCCGCCACCGGTGGCCCACCACGTGCGTCCGCCGCTATCGATGCTGACATCGAGGTCTTGGAAGCTGTGACCGGGTGAGAAGGCGAGGGTCCACGTCAATCCTGAATCGGTCGATCTCCAGATGCCGCGGCTTGCGTTGGCCGTCGTGGCGAGGATGACGTTCCGATTGGAGGGGTCGATCATGATCTTGGTGATTACGCCGACGGTGAATTGCGCCTTGCCGTAATTTGTCCAAGTCTCTCCACCGTCGGTGGTCTTCATCACGCCGTAGGCGAAAGGCGCGTGAAGATAGTCGCCCGTGCCGGCATAGACGATATTCGGGTCCACGGGATCGACGGCCAAGGTGTAGCACTGCAGGAAAGGCCAGGCGTCGCTTTTACCCGTGAACGTGACACCCCCGTCCGTTGACTTAAAGACACCGCCAGAGGCACCCGCGGTGTAGATGATGCTGGGATTCGATGGAGCGTAGGCCATCGCCGTTTTTCGACCGGAAACGGGCGGAACGCCGAAGTAGGTTCGAAAGGGGACACCGAGGCCGTAGGGTCCTAAGAGCTCCCAGGCTCCAACGAGGCCGTCGGCTTTCGCACCCGCTCGCCACTTGGGCATCTGATCCCGATGGGCGGCGGCGCGGATCCAACGATCAACATCGAGTTCGCCGTCAGGCTCGACCCGTCGCTCGAGGTAGAAGCGCAGGGCTTCGTAATAGCCGACCCGACCGCGCTCTTCGCCGCCAGACTTGCCTTTCCAGAGGTCATTCTTCGCCCGCAAATAGGCGATGTGCTCATCCACGGATTTCAGAGACTTGTGATTGATGCCTCGAGCTCCGGCAGGGAGAATGATCTGGATTCCCAGGTCCCGTAGGCGGCGCTTGGCCGAATCGTAGGATCCGCGAACGCGAACGGCGAGGAATCCATCGGGTTCACGATTGCGGGCGACACCCACTTGGGATGCTAGGCGATTTAGTTGAGTTGCGGAGAGGTCGGGGTCGGCCACGACTACTTCAGTGGTCGGGCCGGCAACGAAGCAGGACAGCGTTACGCCGAGGCAGAACAAGGCGACGTATAGGGCGACGGCCCAGACTCGCATTCTCATAAGACGACAACTTTTGGCCGGTGTTCATTATGAGGGTCAAGATATCGTCATTTTGCGGGGAGACGAACAATTCGGCCGCCCGGTCCGGTGGCTTCCGCCACCGGCTAATATCGGGCGCCCCTCCAGGGCAAGTGGGGGTAAGCCCGAATTCCTGGGATTACGTCCCAGGTCGCGGTAAATCCCAAGTCGCATTCGCGTATCCCGACCAGCGCGATTGCTTGTTTAGGCGGGAAAAAAGCTTTGGACTTTCAGCAATTCTTCCCAGAGGAAGAGGGCGACTCCAAACTTGGTCTTCATGCCGCTTTTGACGGTCTCACCGTTGTTCAAGACCAGGGTCACTTCATTTGAATCGGCTTCGAAGCCAATGTCGCTCCGCGAGACATCGTTTACGGCGATGGCGTGAAGACCTTTACGGACGACCTTCTCTTTCGCCGTCTCAAGCCCAGCGTCTGGCTCGGCGGCGAAGCCGATTACCTTTTGCTTCGCGGTAGAGAGACGGACCAGTTCGGCAATGATGTCGGGGTTTGGCACTAATTCCAGGGTGAGTCGCTCATTCGAACGCCTCATCTTCCCTTTGACGGGGTTGGCAGGACGGTAATCGGCAACGGCAGCCGCACCAACGACCCAATCTTGCCCTTCGAGATTGTGGACGGCGGCGAAGAGCATTTCTTCCGCGGAACGAACGCGGATGACGCGGGCGTCGATCGGCATCAGCACGGCGGTGGGGCCGGTCACGATCGTGACCTCGGCGCCCATTAGCAATGCCGCGCGGGCCAGGGCCGCGCCCATTTTGCCGCTTGAGCGGTTGCTTAGGAAGCGGATGTCATCGATTGCTTCTTGCGTCGGTCCGGAGGTGATCAACACCTTTTGGCCGCGCAGGCCGTCGGATGTTGCGAGGAGAGCCAGAACCTGATGGGTGATGTCGGTGATCGGGGCGAGCTTGCCGGGCCCGGTCTCGCCAGCTACCACGTCGCCTTCGATCGGATCGACGAAGAAAACTCCTCGCTGGATCAACGTGCTGATCGAAGCCTGAGTGGCTTGATTTGCGAGCATCGACGGGTTCATCGCGGGAGCGATGACGACTTCGCCGCGGTAGGCCAGCACGAGGGTAGTCAGCATGTCCTCGGCGACACCTTGGGCGAGACGACTGATCGTATTCGCCGATCCTGGAGCGATAACAACCAAATCAGCTTTGCGGGCCAGATCGATGTGGGCCATCCGGCCGGGAACGGGCTCGGTGAACGTGTCGGTAAGACACGGATTTCCCGTTAGTGTCTCGAATAGGATCGGGGTGACGAACTTCTGGGCGGCATCGGTAAGGCAGACGTGCACGTCGCAGCCGGCCCGCATTAGCTCTCGCGCCAAATCGGCTGCGCGATACGCGGAAATGCTGCCGCAGACGCCGAGAATGATCGTCTTCTTAGGATTCACTGGCGAGAATCTCCTCTAACTGGTGAATCGCGCGGCCGAGTTCGTCGTTCACGACGCGGTAGCGGTACTTGTCGGCATAGCCGAGCTCGTC
>JBKJIP010000418.1:0-5244 GCA_046598515.1 Fimbriimonadaceae bacterium
GGGTTCGAAAAGACAATGTGCGGCCCAGGAAAATCGAGTTGAGCATCGGTTATCATGATCGCTTCCTTAGCTTGCTCGACCGCAGAGGCAAGCAATCTCAGCGATTCTTCCGCCCGCTTGAGATCGCTTATGTCGGTATGAACCCCCATCCATTGAATGATTTCTCCGTCGGGAGAAAGAATGGGGACAGCCCGAACCAACATGTTCCGATAGGTGTTGTCCTTTGTTCGCAGCCGATGCTCAACCTTGTAGGTCGACCGTGTTGCTACCGCTGCAATCCAAACTCGCGACGTTTCCTCTTGGTCCCCAGGATGAACGGCATCTAACCACCCCCAACCCATGAGTTCCTCGGTGGTTTGACCGGTAAAATCCCGCCACTTCGGTTGATCAACTTCAAATTCGCCGGAGGCGGGTGTGCTCCACACAATTGCGGCGGTTGCCTCCACCAAGGACCTGAATCGTTGCTCTTTGAAAAGGAGATGCGATTCCGCTCGTTTCCCCTCGGTTACATCCGTAGCGACAACGATGATGCCGATTACCTTCCCGCTTTGGTCGAAGTAGGGAACTTTGTCCGTTTGAACCCAGATGGCCTCATTTCCAGGCGACTCGAGGCGCTCTACGAACCCCAGCTTGGCCACCCCCGAGGTGATTACTTCGAGGTCATCGGCGTAGAATCGAGCCGCGTCAGTCGGATAAATTTCTACGGACGGATGGCCCTCGATCTCTTCAACCGTGAGCTTGGCGGCGTCGGCGACTTTCTGATTGACTCGAAGGATGTTATTTTCGACATCCTTGAACCAGATCATGGCGGGCATCAAGTCGAACAACACCCTTAGCTCGGCAAGCATGGTCGCTTGTTTCAACGCATCGCGCTGCCGAACATCATCTTGAGCGCCGCGTAGCAAAAGGGTCCGTCCATCGCTCAAGGCCACTGAGTCGACCTCACCTTTCGTGAGTTCAACCAGCTTGTGTTCTGTAGCAAAGATTAAGTCAATGAGCCGTCTAATCTCAGTATCGTTTTCATCGAGCGGCTCGTGTATCATGCGGCCCCGGCATCCAGCCCGAGGACCCGAACGACCACGCTAAAGTCGCTTAACACTCCGACGATGCGTTGGCTAGGTCTTGGTTCCAGCTTGACGAGCATTGGGGTCATGAAGATGCGCTCGGCGAGAGCACGTTCGGGCTCCTTAAAGACATCGATAACCTCTATCTCGGGCTGCTCGGCGATATGAAGCGCACAAATCGCCTTAAGGTTTGCGATCGCCTGAGCCGAGTTATTGGTGTCACCCGCAACATAAAGCTGAAAGCTAAAGCAAGGGGCTTGGCTCATGTCGTCTTTTCCTTGCCAAAGTTGGTTTCATCCCCGCCGCGGAGTTCGCGCATCCGCGCTTGCCCCCTGGCCATCAAACCTTCACGTGCCTTCGCGGCTCGATCCAGCAGTTCCCTTTCGACCTTCTTTGCAGCAAGTTCAGTTTCAATGGACTTCGCTTGAACTTCCAATACCGCCTGCTCCGCATCGAGAGTTACTCGCTTCAGTTGCTCCGCAACCTCGTCTAGCTCGTTACGGTCGCGTTCCGCACGTTCCTTCTCCCAGCGCATGGTTCCCATCAAGACTTCACCGCCCGCCGTGTAAATATCGGCGAGCGTTACACCGCTGTCGCTGAGAATGAGCTCTCGAACTTGATTCGAGTGAGACGTGCCGCGTGACTTGATGATTGATAAGCCGCGATTCCGCTCTCCAGCTTGCACGAGGTAGTTGAGATGAATCCATGTATCGGCGATTGTAGAAATCTGCAGCGGAGTTCCCCCCTCAAGTTGACCGTTCAACTCATCAAGGAGACTGGTGCAAACCAGGGTTGTTCCGTCCGCCTTAGACCAGTCTATAAGGCGTTCCGCCACGGCATGGGCCGTCAACTCGTTCCCTACCTTGGCAAGCGTCGAAACAGGGTCGATGACTAGACATCGCGAGTGGTGCTCTCGGGAAAGCGTTTTAATCCGCACGAGCAGGGTTTCGGCACTACCACCAATGCTTCTGGCCGAGACCATACTCAGGAGTCCGTTCTTCACGTAAGCCTGTAGTTTTATCCCCACCGACTCAAGATTGCGAATGACTTCGGTGCCGTCCGAATCGAAGCTGAAAAACATTGTGCGTTCGCCACGCTTGCATGCCGCTTCGGCGAATGCTCCGCTGAGGGTCGTTTTCGCCGTTCCGGGAAATCCGGTAATCAGGACACTTGCACCGCGGTAGTAACCGCCATCCAGCATCGTGTCGAGGCGCTCGATCCCACTGGAGACGCGCTCATTGCTAACCTTGGTTTCTGTCCTCCCCAAGGTTCGAGCGATCGCGACATCAAATCCGCTTTTGCCGACCACAAAGGGGGACTCATTCTCGTCGAATCCTGAACCGCGATACTTGCGAACTCGCAAATTGCGCTGTGAAACTCCGAGCATGACGCGATGATTCAGCACGACTGAGCAATCCACCATGAACTGCATAAACCCGAGGGCCTCGGGGTGGTCTGTGCTCGTGCCGTCTCCAGCCGCCTTGGCAGTTATGAGGCCGGTAAGCTCGTGCGATAGAAGCCACTCGTGCAACCGGAAAATCTCACGCCGCCTCGAAGCAAAGTCGGGTAAGTGTGCCAGGACTATGTCCAGGGCGTCGAAGACGATGCGTTTCGCCCCCATTTCTTTTGCCTTTGCGTCCAAGGCGGCAAGCATTCCGCTCAGGTCAAACTCGCCTGAGTGCACCGTATCAAGGCTAACCCGCGCGTCCATGAAGTACAGAGAGTGCTTCTGCAACTCCGCCAATTTCCAGTCAAACGCCTTGAAATTGCCAATGATTCGGCTTGGAGCCTCCTCAAACGCTACGAAGATTCCGGGCTCTTCATTGTCTTTTGCACCGTTCACTAGAAACTGGAGGGCAAACATCGTTTTGCCCGATCCTGGCCCACCTTCCAGTAAAGTGGTGCGACCTCGCGGCAGTCCGCCGCCAGTAATTTCATCGAATCCCTGTATGCCCGTGGCGACTTTAAGGATATCTGCGGCATCTGTTTCCTGTCTTTTCAAGACTACTCCTGAGTTCGCATGCGAACTTTCAACCTGGGAAGCTGGCGAACAATTTCGCGGTAACTGCTTCCAAGTGAGTCTCGGTGACTAACGAGGGGGCTTGGCCATGGCTCCGTGTCAAACGAAGTCCTAGAGGTGAGCGGACTTGATTTGAGCCGCTACTTAGAAAAATACGCTGGAGTCGTGAAACAGCGCAAAGACGTGACCTATATTCAGGGTAGCACAGATCGGCCTCAATGCCCTTAAAAAGGGCCGCGCAGATTGTCCCTAACATTTATCCATTCGGGCTGGAATCGGCCTGAATTCCGATCTAAAACAAACTCACTTTTGTCTCCTAAACCTTGTCTAGGAACCGCATACCGAGGTTTCACGAAGGGGGGCGGTTGATATCCCGTGTACACTACATTCCGACTCCATGGCAAAGAACCGGAAAGTAGAACTCTCAGAAAGAGAGCGTCAACTTGTTAAGTTGGCGGCGGAGGGCCATACCGACGCCTCCATCGCCCACCGATTGGGGATCAGCGAAGCCACGGTCAGCACCTATTGGGGCCGGGTTCGTATCAAGGTCGGTCCCTTCAGCCGTCCGGAACTCATCGCTACCATCATTCGCCAGGAACTGGGTGAAATCGTTGAAACCCTCCGTGAAGAGAATAGACAACTGATCGAAGAGCTTCAAAAACAGGCGGGCAAGGAATGGGGGGCGCCAGAAGTCGACTATTATCACAAGCTCGTTCTTGGTGCGCCAGACGCCATCCTCATCGTGAAGGAAAACGGCGATCTCGAATCTGTGAACGACGAGTGCGCAAGACTTTTTGGCTATGAGCGCAGTGAAATAGAGGGCAAAAATTTGCAGCTTTTGATCCCTGAGCGCTACCAGAAGGTTCACACTCAGCACCGCGAGGATTACATGGAGCATCCGGTTAAGCGCAAGATGGCCGAGCACATGGCTTCCCTTGCGCGCTGCAAAGATGGATCGGAGTTGTCGATCGCAGCTGCTTTGTCGCCGGTCGAAACCAAGTCCGGGCTGCGGGTCATGTGCATCGTGCGAATCGTCGAGCACGACTTCATCCACTGAGCCGATGTCATTGATTCCCATGACACTCAAAAACTCGGCTTGTAGCTAAGCCAAATCTGGGCGATTATTAACCTTCGAAAGCGTAACCGACGCAGGGGGTTGCCTCCGACCGATGAACATTGTTCTGGGAAGTGACGGATCGATTGAAGCCGACATCGCGAGCGCGATCCTGAAGAAGCTGCCAATACCCAAGGATGGACGGTTCACCGTTGCCATGGCAACCGCTCCTCCGGCGACGATCGGCATGGCGCTCGCGCCAGAGCATTCCGTGGACGCTTACGAAGTTGCCGCCGATGCATGGAAGATCCAAAGGCAAATTGCGGAACAGACCGTCGCCAACCTGAGCACCCGTCTCAACGAAGCCGGCTTAACCGCTGCTCCGCGAGTCTTGGAAGGCGAAGCCGGTGCCGAACTGCTCACTCTCGCGAAGGATATTCAGGCCGAGGTGGTGGCCATCGGTTCCGGGGCGAACAATCGCCTCACGGCTTTTCTGCTTGGCAGCGTTTCACGCAAGCTGCTTCTCTACTCGGATTCGTCCATTTTGATCGGCCGCCGAATGGAAGCCGCGGATCATGAGGGGACTTACGCCCGATTACGTCGAAAGGAAAAGCTGGATGTGCTGATAGCTTACGACGGCACTCCCGGTGCAGAGCTAGCCATTCAGTCCTTATCTCGCCTTAAGCGTCCCGTTTTCGGCAAAATTACCGTTCTAACGATTAATGATCGAATTCCCCCGTTCGGATTGGAAGGAGCGGAGGCGGAAGAGGCCACTTGCGACCTCGTAAAGATCGCTAGTGGAGCCCGAGATCGAATCGCGGTAGCCAGCGACACCGTTGAAATTGCGGTCGGTCATGGGATCCCGAGTCAAGTGATTGCGAGCAAGGCGAAGGAACTCGATGTCGACATTATTGTGATGGGGGCGAATCGCCATGGGATTATGGAGAGACTCATTATCGGAAGTTGTTCCTATGAGACCATGTTAGCCGCACCCTGCTCCGTGCTTATCCTCCGACAATCCCTTCCATTTGAATGACTGCGCGAATTTTAGGACAGTAGCATATGATGAGGATATGTACTCAATTCTAAGCGAAAGAGAAAGAGAG
>JBKJIP010000462.1:0-4898 GCA_046598515.1 Fimbriimonadaceae bacterium
GGGTAACCTTCGGGGCAAGCCGATGCTAATTTTTGTGGCCGCGATTACCCTTATGCAAGCGATTCCGAGACCCGAGCACCCTCGTCCCGACATGCTTCGCGCCGACTGGCAGAATCTGAATGGCCAGTGGGAATTCTTCGAATCGAACGATGAGAAGGCGACGCCGACCTATCCGGACAAGATCATGGTGCCGTTCTGCCGCGAAAGCAAGCTTTCCGGCCTAGATCGAAAGGATTTCGTGAAGAACGTTTGGTATCGCCGCACGTTCGAGACGCCCAAATGGAAGGATAAGCGAACGATTTTCCACGTCGGCGCCTGCGACTATCGAACCACTATTTGGGTCAACGACAAGCCGGTCGGCCAGCATGTCGGCGGCAATGTCTCCTTCGGCTTCGATATCACTCCCTACCTAAACGCGGAGGGAGAGAACACCGTCGTCATCCATGCCTTCGACGACACGGCGAGCGGCAATCAGCCGACGGGCAAGCAAAGCCAACGCCCCGAGAGCCACGGCATTTTCTACACCCGAACGACGGGCATTTGGCAGACGGTTTGGCTGGAAGGCGTGGGCCGCAGCTACCTGAAGAATGTGATGATCGAGCCCGACCTGGCTCGAAAAGAGTTCCGAATTCGGGCCGAAGTCGATGGATCCTCCGCGGGGCTATCGATCAAGGCGACTGTTCGGGATGAGAAATCGAATGTAAGCGAAGTCGTTCCCGCCGATTGGCGCAACGGGTTCTTGACCTTGAAAGTCGAAAACCCGCGGCTCTGGTCGCCGAAAGATCCTCACCTCTACAAAGTCGATCTCCAGTTGCTCCGCGAAGGGGCCGTGGTCGATGAGGTCAAGACCTACTCGGGCATGCGCTCCGTTTCGATCTCCGGCCAGAAGATTTTGATCAATGGCGAGCCCGTCTTCCAGCGCCTGATTCTGGATCAGGGCTTCTGGCCCGACGGAGTTTGGACGGCTCCCAGCGACGACGAACTTCGCCTCGATATCGAGCGCGCCATGGCGTGCGGCTTAAACGGAGCGCGCATGCACGAGAAGGTTTTTGAGCCTCGCTACATGTATTGGGCGGACAAGCTCGGCTATCTCTGCTGGGCGGAGTATCCGAACTACGGCGGGAACTACAAGGACCCTCAGATCAACATTCCCTATCTCGAGGAGTGGGCCGAAGAAGTTCGGCGCGACCGGAATCACCCCAGCATCATCGGCTGGTGTCCGTTCAACGAGACTGATTCCAGCTCTTTTGCCCTGCAGAAGGCAGTCGTGAATGTCACTCGCCAACTCGATCCGGGCCGGCCGATTATCGAAACGAGCGGCTACACGCACGGATTGCCGGATCCAGAAATCTTGGATGCTCACGACTATGACCAAAACCCGGTCACATTCCGCGCGCGCTGGACCCCAGGAGACAGCCCACTTCCCGACCGCTATTCCGGCGTGGCGAATCTACCGAACTTGCCGTTCATGATCAGCGAATACGGCGGCATTGGTTGGGCGACGGGCGACGGTTGGGGCTACGGCAACAATCCCAAGACCCTGGAAGAATTCTATGAGCGGCTCGGCGGGCTAACGAGCGCGCTAACCGACAACCCCTTCATGTTCGGCTACGTGTACACCCAACTCACCGATGTCGAGCAGGAGAAGAACGGTCTGTACACATACGACCGGAAACCCAAATTCGACAACGCAAAGCTGAAGGCGATCTTTGGTCGGCCCACTGCTTACGAGGGCAATGTTCTGCCCAAGCCGGCGCGCCCTCCCGGAACCTACGCCGTTCTGATTGGCTCCGCGAGGGATGAGGCGGCCAAGCCATGGCACTTCACCCTGGAGGAACCGAGCGACGGTTGGAACGGGGAAGATTACAACCATAATTGGAAGACTGCTCTCGGCGGATTTGGCTCGAAAGGCGGATTCGAGAAAGATGTGCGAACGCCCTGGACAACGAGCGACATCTGGCTGCGTCAGCAGTTCGAATACGACGGCGATTCTTATTCGGAGGCCTATCTGGCCATGCACTACGACAACGCTACCGTGGTCTATCTAAACGGGCAGCTCCTCTGGAAGTCGGAGCCGAAGGCTTGGAACGATGCCTATGCGCCGTTCGATGTCACGGCGGCGGTGCGGAAGGCGCTGAAGAAGGGCCGCAACACGCTCGCTGTCCATTGTCACCAAGACACCGGAGGTCAGTTCATCGATCTTGCCTTGCTACTGAAAACATCCAGGTAATCCAAACGTGTGTGCGTTCGTATTTGGACTCCACGAACGCCGATTTGCGGAATCGGGCGGGAATCTGCCATAATCTCACTTCGTGCCCCGTCGTGGGGTCTGGACCAGAGGTATACGCCATGGCGAAAAAGAAAGGCGAAGCAAGAGAAATCATCCGGATCGTGTGTACCGAAGACGGTAAAAATTATTACACGACCACCAAAAACAAGCGCAACACCACGGAGCGATTGGAACTCAAGAAGTACAATCCGCGACTCCGCAAGGTGACCGTGCACCGAGAGAAGAAGTAATGCCGAATCCTAAAAGAAGATTTAGCCACCAGCGTACGGCGCTCCGCCGAACGAACTACACGGCCACCATGCCGGAAATCGAAGTCAACAAGCAAGTTGGCGGCGAGCCGTTCAAGCTCCGCCACAACGCGACTCCGGACGGCTACTTCAAGGGCCGTCGTCTCCCCGGCTTTAAGGACTAAGTCCCCGCTTTCACGAGGGCGGCGCCACCCGTGGCGCGCCCCTTCGTATTTGTCTGCAAGGTCCTTGACGGGGATCGGTACACTCATCGAGGGCAATCCCAATGGTGACCTACGAGGGCAACCAAGATCAGATCCGGCGACTAGCCACCTATCTGCGCCACAACCCTTCTGCGTTGAACGCGGACCCCGTTGCCGTCGCCCAAGCTTGTGACGTGAGCGTCGACCTCGTCCGCCAGGCCCTTGTTCGCTCCCCTCGGATCGCGGTCCAGGAAATGGAACCTAGCGGCCCGGGAGTTTGGGCGCGTTTCTCCGACCGCCTAACGAACATCTTCAACTATTTCGATAGTCATCTTCTCTGGACGGTCGCAATATCGACGCTCGTCACGTGCCTTGTCATCGGCATCGTCGGGCCTTCTCGCCAGAATGAGATGAGGGGCCAAGACCCTACGCGAGCGATTTTTGTGATCAGCGGGATCACATTGCTTGCCGTCTTCCACCTGATCCTTTATTTCCGCCGCGGCGTGGTGCTCGAAGCTCTCAAGGGGTCCCTAGCCACGTGGCTGTCCGCCTGGGTGGCTGTTGCCTTTACTGCCCTGGTCTTCTCAAGTCGTGGCTTTGGTTCGAAGGTGATGACGGCCCTCGTGGGCGGCATCGGTTTGTTTCTGCTCTCTCTACTCTATTGCGGTGCCGCATGCGCCTGTGCTTTGATGGGCGCCTACCGAGTGGTTCGGGACGAAGAGCGAACCCTTCGCAGCCGAACGCGCCAGCAGCTAATCGAACGTATGTTCGCGATCGAGGAGTTGCTGACCCATTCGGTCTCGGTCGAGAAAGATGATTCGTGGGTGCGAGGCTTTGTCGCGTTCGGGCGGAAGAACGTGTGGTGGCTAGCCGCGGCGAGTTCGGCTACTTTTTCACTTCTGAGCGAAATCGGCTGGAAGATTGTCAACCTCCCCGGTGAACTCAGCATCTCCACGGTTGCTTTCATCATCGCTTTTTTCATCGTGACTCCGCTCCATTACGTCTCGCAGGTGATCTTGGCGTTTATGGGCGGGCGTCCCGTCCGCTCGATTTTCGTGAGCCTCTTCTATGCGGGGATTTCCGTGGCCATCGGGTTGCTCCCGTTCTTCCGGGATCACTCGGATAAGGCGCTGAAGTTGGACCCGATCTGGCAATTCGCGGCCTATATCTTCATTTGGGCCGTTGCCCTCTTGATCGGAATCTTCGCTGGCATTGGAGCTCAAGTCGAGGAGCGATCCTATCGCCGAAAGCGGCTGAACCTAAACGATCCCCAGTTGCTGCTGGGCGAACTGATCGAGATTCAGCGGGTTCTGAATCCAGATACCTCGACGCAGTTCGTCATGGTCGTCGATGCCGCTCGCAGTTCGGTCATGAAAGCGAATGCCGATCCTATGCAGGCGGAGTGGAGCTTCCGCGAGTATCAGATGTTTCTCGCCCGGATCGTTGAATCCAATGGGGGGCGAATTCATTCGACGGCGGGAGATGGGGCGATCGCGATGTTCGGTTCGGCGGATGCTGCTTTCCAGGCCGCCCGCGAAATCCAGTCGCGGATTATCGAGTTCAACACAAACGTCAATCGCCTTAAAGACCCGTTCCGGCTTCGAATTGGCATTCACTGCGACACCGTCCAAGCCGACCTTAGCGATGTACAGTTCGCCGCCGTCATTGACATCGCCGCCCATATCGAGGGCGCGTCTCAGGTCGGTGGTATCGCGTTGACGCAGCCGGTTGTCGACCTGCTTCCGACCCACCGTTTCGCCGCGCTGAATGAACTGATCGACGGCTTTGTGGTTCACATGGCTCTGAGCCCCACCCTCGATCCGGAAACCTATGATTGAGGTCATCGATCTCGGTCGGATGGAGTATCGCGCCGCCTGGGACGAGCAGCTGCGGCATCACGAACGAGTTCAAACCGGCGCGGCCGATACGCTGCTATTCGTCGAACATCCGCCCGTTCTCACCCTGGGGGCGAGCTTCCACGAAGAGAACCTCCTGCACCCGGTCGCCGAATACGAAGTCCGCGGCATTGCCGTGGAGCGAACGGATCGCGGCGGCGACGTGACCTATCACGGACCGAACCAACTCGTGATTTATCCCATTTTCGACGTCGCCCGCCATGGCCGCGACCTTCACAAGTGGATTCGGGGACTAGAAGAGACGATGCTTGTCACCCTCCGC
>JBKJIP010000163.1:0-3343 GCA_046598515.1 Fimbriimonadaceae bacterium
TTTCGCCTAATTCGGTTCCAACGTCGACAATTCTGCCGCTAACCGAACGGTGTCGACCCCGCTCATGATTTCACAGCCTGAAAAGGCAACACCACGCAACAGCCTCGATCCATCCCCGCGCTCCATGAAAGTTTCTAAGATTCGAAACACGACGCATCCCCGCTACTTGCATTTCTCTCTATGTCAACGGCTTGCGCGCATGCTTCAGCGCGAACATCCAGAACGCCGGCCACCAGATCAAGTCGTTGAACAGAATTACGAAGAACCAGCTCGCGGGAAGGGCACCTTGCGACCAAGCCCATAGGAAACCTAGTGGCCCGAACGTCTTGCCCAGAATTCCGATCCAAACGAAGTTCGCGTACCGCTCCGGATCGCGAGCGATGTAAAAATAGCCGAGCGCGTACACGCCGACCATCATGCCCACGGCCTGCATGATCGCGGGATGGTTCAGTGGCTTCATGCCGATCATCTCGAACGGCAGGTTCGGCAGGAGGCTCACCACTGTTCCCCAAACCGCATTGTATGCGGCCGCCGCATAAAACCAGATGCGAAACGCCTTCACTAGTCGCCAGTTTGGCCCATTCGCGAGCGGGTTCGGATAGACTAAACCGATGGACGTCAACCGCACCCAAGCTCTGAGCAGCGACCCGAATCGCACGATGCTGGGTACGGCCCCCATGATGGACCCGAATCGGACGATCATGGGCTCGGCGCCGACCCTCAATGCGACGGTCACGATCAAGCCTGTTCAGTGCCCGGTCTGCAAGACTTTCAACCCCGCTGGCCTCATGTTCTGCAAAGAATGCGGCCTCATCTTTGACCGCGCCCTGCCCGACGACGCCTTCGGTGCGCCAACGATTCAACTTCCGGTCCTGATCGACTCCAACGGCCGCGAGCACCCGATTCGACCGGGCGCGAATACGATCGGCCGCGAAGCGGACGTCATGCTCGCCGACACCCAGGTCTCTCGCCGCCATGCCTCGCTGATCTCGACGGATGGCGCTTTCACGCTCGAAGATCTTGGAAGCACGAACGGCACGAAGATAAACGGCCAAGCCCTCGCCTTGGGTCAAAAGGCCACGTTGAACCCGGGTGACACCCTCAGCTTCGGCACCTTCGACGTCAAACTACAACTCCCCGGTGGCGGCGCAAATGTCACCCAGGCTTTCGTTTCGAACAAGACCGCCGCTATCTCCGTGGCACCCTCCGTCGATGAGTCCGCCGGCAAACTCTTGGGCCCCGATCAAAGCTGGCCACTCAAAGCGGGCTTGAACTCCTTTGGCCGTAAGGCGGAGAACGACGTGATGATCAACGATCCCTACGTGTCGGGACGCCACGGCGTCATCGAACTCTCCGACGATGGGACGTATCTGACGGACATCGGCAGCACGAACGGGACAATGCTGAACGACGCGAAGCTCGCACCAAACATGCGAACTGCGCTCCAAGCCGACGATGTAATTCGCTTGGGAAGCCTGGAACTTAGAGTCGTTCGCAGATAACCCTTGCAATTCCGTCCCCTAGCTATCTATATTGGGAACTAGGGGGCCCTATGAAGGTAGTCACGATCGGTGGGGGGCCGGCGGCTAGCACGCTCGGCACTTTCTTGAAGCGATACCGCCCGAGTATCGAATGCGTTATCTTGGAGCGCGAGAAATTTCCGCGCGACCACATCGGTGAGAGCCAACTCCCGATCATCTGCACGGTTCTGGATGAAATGGGTTGCTGGGACAAGGTCGAAGAGGCTGGATTTCCGGTCAAGATCGGTGCCACCTATCGATGGGGCATTACCGACAATCTTTGGGACTTCGAGTTCTTGCCTTATGGGAACTTCGAAGAAGAGGCTCGACCCGCTAAGTACCAGGGCCAGAGAGTTAAGACCGCATTCCAAGTCGACCGGGCGATCTACGACAAGATCCTCCTCGACCATGCGCGTGAGCTTGGCTGCGATGTGCGAGAAGAGACCAAAGTGGTCGAAGTATTGCGAGAAGGCGACCGGGTAACCGGCTTGCGGCTCGAAGACGGGTCGATCGAAACCGCGGATTGCAGCGGACATGTGGGATTGCTCCGCCGCACTATGGGCGTCGAGGTAGACGTGCCCACGAAGCTGAAGAACCTCGCCTTTTGGGATTATTGGCAGAACGCGGATTGGCCCGTGCACCTGGGCATCGGGGGCACCCGCATTCAGGTCATGTCGGTGGGATATGGCTGGATTTGGTTCATTCCCATCGGCGAAACGCGCACGAGCTGTGGCCTGGTCGTGCCGGCGGACTACTTTAAGAGCACGGGCAAGAAACCGGAGGACCTCTACATGGAGGCCATCATGAGCGAGCCTCGGATCGCGGGATTCCTGGCTCCCGCCACCCGGGAAAACCAGTTCACCACCACAAAAGACTGGAGCTTCCTATCCGAGCGCCTTCACGGAGAAAACTGGTTCCTATGCGGCGAAGCGGCCGGCTTCGCCGATCCGATCCTTTCCGCCGGCCTCAGCCTGGCCCATACCGGGGCGCGTCAACTGGCGTACATTCTTATCGACGAGGATCGGGGCACGAAGAACGACCATGAGGCGCTTAAGCAGTTCTACGACGACACCCAACGAACCCGCATCCGCCAGCACATCCGCTTCGCGGACTTTTGGTACACCACCAACAGGCACTTCACGGAGCTTAAAGAGAATGTCTCCAAGATCGCATCCGACGTGGGCCTGATCTTAGATGCGAACGAGGCGTTTCAGTGGATCGGAACCGGCGGCTTTATGAACGACAACTTCCTGATCCCCCAAGTCGGCGAATACAACATCTCGGCTCTGAAACAGATCTCTCAGATGTTTACGGGCAAGGCGGTGGACTGGGCGATCGGAAAGAACAACATTTTCCGCCTAAACCTGGACGGAGCGAAAATCGAGCGCGTCCCCCTCATGAGCGACGGCCGGATCGCCATGGAGCGGTGTTATGTTCGCAACGGGAAGCTACTTCCCATCTTCGGTCTCTATGAGCTCATGGTGGAAATTCTGAAGCGCGAAACTCGATCCGACGGAATCGATGTGGCGCTGGGACAAGCCTTGCAACCTCAGCAAGGCGATCCCGAGCTCGTTTTCCACTTGTGTCTCCAGATTCTGGAGTCGATGATCGAAGAGGGATGGGTGACAGCATCCTTTAAGGAAGGGGTCCCTCTGCTGCCATACGAGACGCCCGAGGAAAGCGAAGGCTTCCACGTGAATCGAGATGCGGAGATGATGGCTACTTGAATGCCTAAGCGAGGGCTGGACGGCTTCGCCACCCGATAAGTAGGAAACAGGTCCCCAAACGAGCCCAGATCCAAGGGAGTGCGAGGATGCAACGTG
>JBKJIP010000385.1:0-4130 GCA_046598515.1 Fimbriimonadaceae bacterium
CCAACCGGATTTCATCTTTCACTTCGGCGTCCCTCCGTGGCGAGTCGACGTCATCTCCTCCGTTCCCGGCGTTCAGTTTGAGGACGCAAACACGTCCCGCGTGAAGGTGCCACTTTAAGGCTATTCGGCCGACTGCATTTCAAAGGAATGGTTGATTGAGGCAAAGAGGGCGAGTGGAAGGCCGCAGGATCTGATGGACCTCAAAGCGCTTGGCGCCTAGAGGGTCTTGGTCTGCCCATACGAGACATGCCTTTCGACGGTTCAAGTAGGCTTCATCGCCGTGTACGAAGCTTTCTGGGACCGATTCTCTTCCGACTATCACGCCAACTGCCTGGGGTGGAAACATTGCCTTCTGCCCGCCATCCCGCCAAAGGGCGATAGCTGGCAAGCGGTTTGGACGGCCAATCCCGACTTCCTCGACTTTGACGGCAGGCACCTTATCTACTATCGAGGCAACGGCACTTGGCCGGGCCGCGAGGAGACACACGATCGTATCGGCGTGGCGGAGGTTCTGGCGATCGAGGGCGATCGGTTGGAACTCGAACTTCTAAACGGTGGAGCCCCGATCTTCGATGTCGGCGACCCCGATGCGTTCGACGGCATCGACGCGCTCGATCCGGCCTCGGTGATCTATCAAGGCAAAGTCTTCCTGTACTACTCAGCCATCGGACCCGGCGAGGATAGCGTGGGACTGGCCACGAGTGAGGATGGCGTCACCTTCGCCAAGGTCGGCCGGATCATGACGGGCCGTGCTCCGGATGTTGTCGTGTTTGGAGAAAGATTGCGGATGGTCTACCAAAGAGCGGACACGGCGGGCAACTACCAGGTCTATCTGGCCGAAAGCGAAGACGGTTTAACCTTCGAAGATGTCCAACCCGATCCTGTCTTCCGGCCGACTCCGGGTAGTTGGGACTGTCTCTCCATTGCCACGGTCCGGCTCGGCGTGGAAGATGGCTGGATCAACGCGATCTACGGCGGCAGTTCCTATCTCGCCGACGAGCCGGACTATTTTGGACTTGCGCGCTCACGGGACATGGTGACTTGGGAGTTTCACCCTGGGAATCCGATCTTCGGGTGCGGGGCAAAGGGCGCGCCCGATGGCGGAGCCATCTGGTTCCCCGCTTTCCATGCCACGGCAAACGAGTTCGTTCTGCTTTATGAAGGCAGCCCGGGCAAGTATTCGTGGGACTTGAACTCAGCCATTTGCCAGGCTTCCTTGCCACGAACCCCGTGAGCCGCACGTAGGACGAAGACCAAGCCATGCCCATCGTCTACCGCAGCGGCAATTTCGATTACATCGACTGGAAAGTGCCGATCGAGCACTTCCTGTGGGATCGCCTGGCGGAAGCCCATGCCGAAGCGTCGGTGCTCGCGGTTGGGAGCCTTGGGCAATACCTTTCTTGGTACCGAATGATCGAAGCCGAGTGGCTCACTCGAAGCCGGAGTGAGACGATTACGGTTAGACCGTGGTTGAGATTCGAGACCCTTAAAGATTCTGAGGATCATGTGTTGGGCGAGGATGCCCGTCCCTCGCCTTCCCCATCCGTGGCGCTGGGCCATCTAATCGCCCTAATCTGCGAGGAAACCGCGATCGCCTTTGGCGTCGAGGAACGGCCCGAGGTTCTGGTTAGCGTCCTGTCCGCGGAGTCCGAAGCACCCTGGGTCGACGGTCGTGCGGGTTACTTCATCGACAAATATCCGTACGACAAAATCTGTATCCCCCAGCGATCGCTGACCGATATCGACGACCTACGTGAAGTCGTCGCCCATGAGTACACGCATGCCCTAAATCTCGTGCTCACCCAAGGCAAGTGCCCGCTCTGGCTGAATGAAGGCATGGCGATGCTTTCGCAACGGACTTACAGCGGTCGAGTGCGGGAATCGCTCGCTTCGGGCCGAACTTGGAAAAATCCGCACTACTTGGATGCCGCTTTCCACGCCGAGCTTCAGGGGAACCGCGACTTCGCCACAATTCACACTGCGTACGAACAGGCGGGGTGGATCGTGCGCTTTTTGCTGACCATGGGCGATCAGGAGAAGCTCGGCGATTTGATGCGAGCGTTCAACGACAACACCCTTCTGGGCGAACTGAAGATGCGATTTACATCCGAAACGCCCGCGGAAGAGGCCCTGCGGCAGATTTATGGTGTGGGCGAGGTCGAGCTTTTCTCGCACGTTCAAGAGTGGCTAATGGCTGGCTGAGACAGTGCAACTATAATCTCGTTATGCGGTCATCAGCTGGAAGGAAGGGAAACAGATATGCGCGTTACATGGGCCCACTCTTAGCGGCTCTCCAAGACCTTGGTGCGTCCGCGCATCGAATGGAGGCTCAAGACAAAGTTGCTGAACTGATGGCGATTCCGGCATCCGAACTGGAGGAGCGGTACGAGAAGACCGGAGCGCTCGTTGTCCCTCGAAACATCGAGTGGGCTGCAAGCGCGCTCAGATTTTTCGGCTTCATCGGAGGGACTGAACGAGGAGTCTGGACGCTATCGGAAAAGGGGCGCCTACACTCATTGACACTCGATGAAGCAAATGATCTTGCGAGACAGTGGAATGCACACCGTCGTCGATTGAGCCTGGAGGGTAGAGCACAGGCGAGCCAGATTCCGCAAACGGATGATGAGGAAGTAGAGATTGAGGACCCTCTACCCGTGACAGCCCCTACGCTACTTGAAGTGCTTCACGGATTGAGCGCTGAAGGCTTCGAGCGACTTTCACAGCTACTACTTCGTACCGCTGGTTTTTCAAGAGTTGTGGTCACGAAGCGGTCCGGCGACGGAGGAATTGACGGCCATGGAATCCTCGAGATCAATGAGCTTGTGTCCTTCAGGGTGTTGTTCCAATGCAAGAAGTATCGCGGGTCGGTTGGATCGGCTGCAATTCGAGACTTTCGCGGTGCCATGACTGGGCGAACGGACAAAGGAATAATGATCACGACCGGATCCTTCACCGCCGAGGCAGAGAAGGAAGCCACACGTGACGGGGCACCCCCTGTCGAACTGGTAGGCGGTGAGAGGCTCGTCGAAATGATGCAGCGGCTTCAACTTGGTGTTGAGCCAACAACGGTCTACGTGATTGACCACCAGTTTTTTGAGCCATATATGTGAGTCATCAGCTTGGCTCTGACGCCATGGAAGGATCAGGTCGGAATTGTCCGCGAAGACCCAGTGGGTTGGCAAGCTAAGGTTACGAAATCTGGAGCTTCGGGGTCCGGCCGAATTGGAACCAAAGGTGGATCAACGAGAACGTCTCCGTGGCGGCCTCGACCGCATCCCTTTCATCGCACTCACACTTTGCGAACCCATCGAGGGCCTCCGCGAAATGCTCGAACCTCCGGACGACGGACTTGGGATCGCTTGGCATGAAAAAGGACATCTCATTTGGTTCGAGATCCAAGGTTCGCCGGACCGGTTTCGCCATGACCAAGCCGCCCATCATTGAGCCCTCGAGAACATAGGCGACGCCCATGAGGTGTCCGGCAGTCAGAATCTCGGGAGTCGACGCCATAACCGGAAGGCCCTCGATTTCGCCCGATGCCACGCCAAGGGCCAAGAGATCCGACTCGATGCGCGCAGCATGGCACTCATGGGGAGCCCAAAATGGCCCGGCTAGCCATTGAACCGCGGGCGAAAACAGCCGGTCCTCGATGGGTCGGACAAACCCCAACGTCCTCGCGAGGAAATGGACGTAATCGGCGCGCGTCGCCTCAGGGGACATCAGCTTGAGCCCGAGGGGATCGCCGTCCAGCTTGTCATGGATCGGTCGGGTCAGGGCCTTGATGCGGCTCCGGAGACTTTGGATTTCCTGGATTCCCTCCACTGTCGTCGATGATACTTGACAAACTTGTCAAGATTCATAGAGGAGGCCCGGCAAGTATCCTGTCTCGTGTGAACCTCTCCAAAGCTGACGTGCGTAAGATCCTGGTGCGACATCATTTCGCTCGTTGCGCGACCGGCGAGGAAGCCTTTCAGATGTTGCGCAGTATCCAGTTTGATCCCATTGCTCCCGCGGGCTGCAACCACGATCTTGTGCTCCAAGCTCGAGTGCCCGGTTACAAAGTCGGTGACTGGGAAGCCCTTGCCTACCAGAAGCGCTTCATCTACGATGGTTGGGACAAACAGGCGAGC
>JBKJIP010000400.1:0-5752 GCA_046598515.1 Fimbriimonadaceae bacterium
CCGGGAGACCCCGGCTGATGATGCCTTGGAATAGTGCTTTGGGTGTCATTGTTTTGTTGTGCTCCTAGCTAGGGAATAAACCCGCCCTGTGACTGGGCGAGAAGTCGGGTCATGGTCCTGAGTTCTTGCAGGATTTCGGTGAGAAGCTGGGTGTTATCGACGTTCGCGCCGATGATGTTGCCGTACTCGTCGGCGACCGTCACGACTTGCTGTTGCACAGTCACGGGCTGGCCGCCTATGAGCACCTGCGCGGTGACAGCGCGGATCCCTATCGGGGCCGTCGAGGTCTGTTCGGTCTGAACTGCGATTGGTTGTTCTGCCATTAGGTTTCCTTTAGGTGATCGTGATGACCCAGCGGAGTTTCGAAGCCCCGCGCCCGGCCAGCATTTGGAAGAAGTGCGCGCTCTCGGGATCGCCCATCACGTCCGCGCTGATGCCGGAGACCAAGAGCGGGTTATCTTCGCCCGTGTCGTAAAGCCGCCCCGTGCCGTAGTCCTGGGCATAGCTGTAAGCGTATTTGCCGTCAAGCCCGAGTGGCCTTGCGAAAGTTCCCGGCGTGTCCGTTATGAGCCGCGTGGTTCCTTCGCGCGATACAAAATAAACCGCCACCGTTGCGCCGCTTACCGTCCAGTCCAGAGCGAACATCGCCGCAAGGTGCGGATACATATAGGGATAGGTGCTAAAGCTCCCCAAGTCGCATTCAATAGTTAGCTCTGTCTCGCCTGGGTCCGGTGTAACGGTGATCCCGCCGCCGCCAAAGGAGAGCGTGCAATTCGTGGCCGTGAATAGGTCCTCTGATGTCGAATCGAAAGCGAGTGATGCCGGCGGCGCGAAGTCGTCGACAATGAAGTTCTGTGAGCCCCAGAATCCCGAGTGAATCCCCTGCGTTCCAAGCAATCCACCAGTGACGACCATGATCCAGACGCCGAGGTCGTGATAACTTAGGCCGTCCATCGGCAGCTGATTCCGGGTTCTCGTCTGCTCCCCGACCGGTAAGGCTGACTGATAGCCGTATTGGGACCGAACGTCGAGCCAATATTCGACCGGGTACGGGGTCGTCCGGACGGGCCAGATGTTCTGGTCTTCCGGGATCCCGTTCATGTCAGTGTCGATCGTGTTCGGCGGGAACCAAACGAAGTAGGAAATATGGGGCGAGAACCACGTATTGATAAGCCGGCACTCGTCGTCGTCGTGATCGTAGTTCGGCGCGATGTACGGATTGTCGAGCGAAGTCTGAACGCTCACATAGGCCGCTTTGATTTCCGATGCGTAACAAGTCGAATCCGCCGGCAGTGTGCAACTCGGCAAACCCGAAGGGTCGACGAACAGACCGCAAAGCCCGTTCTGGGTCGTCACCTGCGAGTAGGAGATGCTTTGCCCGATGGTCCTGCCCGTGGAAGCCGGGGCATAGGAATCGTAACCGAAGGGATCCTCTATCGTATGAACTGCATCGCCGACGTTCGCGAGGTAGGCCGTGAGCGCCGGGTAAACCTCCGGAGTCGTGCTGTTGCTAAGCTGTAGATCAGGGTCGACGTCCCAAGGGCCGCAAGTCGCAATCCCCTGCGAGAACGATTGAGGGAACCCGCCCCGCAAGACCATCTGACGGTAGTTCGCGGGCTTCCACCGCCTGACGGACTTCGGGCAGTTCGGCAAGAGCATAAAGCTCGAGGAATAGGTCTTGTAGGTCAGAGTTCCCTTGTAGACATCCCGAATCGTGGGAATGACGACGTGGAGGTCTCCGCAGGGCGTGCATTGCTCGCCCGTGGCCGTTTTCTCGCACCTCGATACCAGAACGCTCCCCGCCGTCCCTGAGCCGCTCCAGGTGTCCGTCACGGTCAAGCTAGGCCATTCCGGTAGAGCGATCGAGCAGTCGCACCCTTCCGGCATGGAAACAGAAGGCAGGTTGAGACTCACCGGGGCGCTTTGCCATGCGTCGCCAGCGTTGACCTTGAGCCGCCAACCGCCCGAGAACTGGCATGCGCCGTCTTCCGTCGTCTCGTATTCGGTCGCGCAACTAAGCGCCGAGCCCGCCACCGGAACCGTCCCGATGCCGCCGTTACCCGTGACCCGGGGCGGAACGCCGAGAAGCGGAATCCCCGCCGGGGTGAAATAGGCGCTGAGGATCGTTTGCGCTCCGATCGTGTGGACCAAAACGCCGTTCAGATAGATCCGTAGCTCATCAAACCTTAGCGACCAGCCGCCGTAAGGGTTCGGGGCTACCGGGTGCATGTAGACCGTGAGATTGTCTATCTCGATTCGGGCCGTGCAGCTCGCAAGGAATCCGCCGGTGTTGAACGTGCCCGAGTAGGCCAGAACCGGGATCGTGACCGTCAGTTCGGTATCGTCGGACATCGTGGCGTCCGAGGTCGAAAGCTCGAGGCTGATCCCAACCGGCTTATCGGCCGAGTTCGGGGCCCAATAGGAAATCATGCTCACGCCGCCGCTGTGCGCGTCGACCAGCGTGTACGTCGCCGACCACTCGTACAGAAAATACTTTCGATAGCGACCGCTGAGCATGATAAAATGAGGGGGTGAGCAAAGTCGTGGCGTGGTTCAACTGGGGCAACGGTCGCCGATCCCCGATGACTCAGTCAATGGTCGATGATTCCGCCTTGCCGTTCAACCCTTGGGACGTTGGCCTTCAAAAGATGCTTTCGGATATGCGCGCTGAACTGGCTAATCCTTCCCGCAACCCTGACAAGGCCGCGGAGCCGGAACCACCCGAAGCGGTTCGATAGCCAGCCGGATAGCGTCGACCACCATGCCGCGTTTCTCGGGCGGAACCTGCAACACGATCAAGACCGCTTCCCCATCGCCGAGATTGACGTCGATCCGCGAATAGTTCGCCGGTAGGTCTAGCTTCTGGATCATGGGAGAGCCACGTTCGAAACCTGAACGACGCCCGTCGCGAAGAGCGGAGCCTTTCGAAGGTCGTTAACGAAGTCCTCAAAGCTACGCATCTGCTGAGCGTTCTGGATCTCGCGCATGGAGTTACCGCCCCTTCCCAAGATCGCACCCGTCGTGTATCGCGCTCGCCGGTCCCAAAAGCCGGTGCCGTCCTTCGCGTTGGCGTCCGGAACCTCTTTCACGAAGCTCGCCGATAGGCTTGAAATCCGCCGGTCGCCTACGCCGTCCAATGTCACCGAATCCCCGCGCCAAAGCGGGAGCATGCCGCCGCCCGATTCGTACATGAGAAGCGTGTTAGCCGAGAACTCGCCGACCGTCTGTTGCTGGGTCGCGACCGGGAGAAGCGCCGTTACCGCCCTATCTGTGCCGTCCTGCGTTCGTAGCTCGCGGGCCGAGACGCCCATGCTGAGCGGGTAACCGGTCCAGTTGTCGGGCCTTGAGCTTGGCGCGGTCTCGGGGTCCGCTGCCGCCGTGTCCTCGCCGTAGCTTTGGATGATCCCGCCCGTTCGCGGGTCTACCGTCATCGCCCAAACCTCAGTCGCCTCTAGCTCGCAGGTCTCTTCTTTGTTGTCGTGATAGCACTGCTCGACGGCTTCGATCTCCGAGAGCGACGGTTCAAGGCCCATCGCGTCCGTCTCGTTTCGGTAGAGCGTCATCACCGGCGGGATTGCTTCCAGGTCCTCTTTTGTCAGGAACCAGAACTCGGGACCATCGGGGCCGGGGTGCTCGCCCATGAAGCAGTCAGAAGCAAGGCGGTGGAGCTTGTCCAACATCTGCAGAGCTGATTCGCCGATTTCCCAAGCAACGTTCCACTCCGCGCAATTCTCGTGCGGGACCTGGCCGATGATGTAGCCAAGGTTCGAGAAGTTGCAGCGGGACTTATCTAAATCGGTGAACAGCCCGGTTTCGCGTAGCACCATCCAAACCGCCGATACCGCAACTTCCGGCGGGCAACAAAGCGGGAAGCCGTCGAACGGCATACGGGTTGTGGCCCGGTACGATTCGAGCATCCGGAACATCGTCTCGACTTCGAACGTGAACCGCTTATGGATATCCTCTCTGCCGTCCTTGAGTCTCGGTCTTCGAAGGATGCCATCAAGGAACGCCGGGTACGCGCCAATGGCGAACTTGACCGGGCGGAACGACATAGTCGAGAACCGCGGGACGATGGTTTCTAAGGATGTCTCGGTGTCCTCGTCGTCCGCAAACGTCTCCAGTGCCGCGAGCATCTCGACGTCCATCTTCGCCCCGAAAGGCGAGTCAGGCACACTGAGCGAGTAGGATAGGGCCCAACCCGATAGGTCCTCTTCATCGGTGGCCGTGAATACCGATGCCGGGTCGTACTGCGACACCGCGCCATAGATGAAGGGTGAATATCCGTTTACGGCCGAGTTGCCAGATTTGAGCCTAATACCTAGCTTGCATTGGTTCCGAATGCCGTTCGGGGTGAAATCAGTGGCCGTGTTTGTAGCGAGAACCAACCCCGCGAGATCAACCGTATCAGCCCCCGCATAGGACGTGTCCATGTAGAGGCCAACTTTGGTGACAGTTGGAGCCAAGGCATTAACCCATTGCTCGAACAGAACCGCCGTCGTTGCCGGTGGCTTGCCGAAGGACCATGTCCGAGAGTTCGACCGCGCATATTGCGGGAAGGTAAGCGGCTGAAACTGTACTTTGAGGTTCCCGGTCCCGCCAGCGCCAGGCCGAACGAAGAACTGCAAATTAGGCGTGATGACCGGGGCCGTTTCGTCCTCATCGATGTCATCAAAGACGTATCGCTCCGTGCGACCGGGTACGCCCTCGTGGGGCTTGGTCTTGTCACCCCCTGGTTCATAGCCGACGGCAAAGATGACAATCTCGCGCCGCTTGCAGGGCCAAATGATGACGCGGTTGATGTGGCTCTTGTCCCAAGCGAATCCCCTTAGATCCGCAAGCCAAGTGCCGTTCTTCCATAGTTCGATCATGCCGTGTGACCAAACCTTGAAGCCGATCTCCGCCGCTTCCGGATCGATGCTTGAAGACGAGTAGCCGCAATCTAAGATGACGTGCTTGTCCCCCGCCTCGTTGAACTGGAAACTAAGCACCATAGGCCGGTTGAGCCCGACCACTGCCGTTGTGGCGATGTATTCCCCCGCGCCCGGTTCGTCGCATGCGTAGAAGTTGCCCGCCCCGTTGAAGTCCTCGTGTGGTTTCCAGATTCCCGCCGTGAGGACATTGTAACCGCCGCCGATGGTGTACTTGGTATATGGTGCCGCGTTGGATGAATCGTATTCAGCATCCATCTGGTAGGGCTTCATTACCAGGCAGTTCGCCAGCGGGAGAATCATGCATTGGCCCGAGAGAGAAGTCTTCTCGTCGAAGAGCTCCGGCCCAAGCAGCGCAATCCGCGCCGATCGGGTCTTTAACCGCTGTTGAGCGTGATCGAAAACGATGCTGAGAACGTCGGCCATATTGGTAAATTAGCGGCGATGGACTATATGACAGTCGAAGGGTTCCGCCTATCCCTCGCAATGCTGGCGATACTGATCTCCGAGCACGACATTGTTTTGATCTGCGATGGGCCTAAGCTCCCTGATTCGGTTGCGAATGACATTCAGAAGGAGCGGGACGACCTGATAGCCATTCATGAAGAAGCGTCCAAACTTGCCCATGCTGAGGCTCCGGTAGAAGCTCAAAGGGCAACCGGGAAACAGCTCGCCACGATTCTAAGAGAGCCGAGAGCCCTGCAAATTCGGGCTCGTGTGAGAGTGTTGTATCCATAATCCTAGTTACCCCGCCGCATAGTCCCTGCCCGGTTCATGCTGATCCCCGTCTCTGCGATGTACTCGGCGATGTAGCTTACGGC
>JBKJIP010000445.1:0-5262 GCA_046598515.1 Fimbriimonadaceae bacterium
CACGGGTTCCAGCTTGGCAGGGGAGTTGGGGAGCTAGGTGTCGCCCCGGCGAAGTTTGGTGGGGATTAGTGGACGCAACTCGGAACATGAAGCGGCTAGAACTTGCCCGCCAGCATCCCCTGAAAAGTCGCTTCGTGTTTTCGGAGCGGGCAAGTCACCGAGCTGGGCGGCCTGGAAGCCCGAATTCTGCACCAAGCTAGTAACTTTGCATCCCCTTCAACTCCTGAGCGGTAGCCTGTCCGATCCCGCTCGTTTCACATTCTCCCCTCCAAATCGATGGCAACTTTGGCATCCTTCCAATTCCCCGGTCTAATGGCCTCCTGCTCCCAACCCGGCTGGGCTGCCATTCCAGTAGCCCAGTTCTTGTCTGTTCCAACAACCTCTGTGCCACTTTCCTTCTGCTTCAGAGTGCACCGCGTCGAAGGTAGTTCGCCGTCGTGGAGCCGATCCGCCGAGCCCGTATTGAGGCGCCGCCTTTTTTGATGAAAACATCCTGAGCGCCTACGTTGCCAATGACGACCCAGTAGTTGATGTCGGCCACACCGAGATTCTTGGGGTCGTTCACGTCGCTAGCGGTTGCCTGCCAGGCGTTGGTGGCGTCCGTCTGGTTCGGTCCGGGTTGTTCGATATTGAGTTGTTCGATGGAGAACCCATGCGCACCGCTGACGGTGATCGTGTTAACGTTGCGACACGAACTTACCCGTGCAAAGCGGGAAGCGTGGTGCGCGCCGACGAACTCCAGGCCGTGGATGTTGCTGCCGATCACGATGTTGTCCCCGTCCGTGTGCTCGTTGACCACTATGCCGGTGTGGTGGCCGGTCACAGTCACGTTCCGCAGTACGCTCCAGGCGGCGTTGTTGATGCGTGGCGTGACGAGGCCGCTTGTGCCGTGGGTGGGTTCGGCGGCCCGCACATTGTAGACGCCAGTATTGATGAATACGTTCTCCAGCTTGCACTGCAGCGCGTGCTGCAAATCGACCCCTCCGATGCCGGGATTGTCATACGTCCGCACGTCCAGGTTCTTCAGGACGACGTTCACGGCGGAGAATCCGCCATAAAGCGATTGCTCCGATTTCTCTGCGGTAATCACAGCCGCTCCCGACTCCGCAAGGCATTTCACGATGGTGCCGTCGTCGCGCAACGGGAATGAACCGATCGTGCCGAAGACCGGCGTAGGCTCGCGCTCGCCCACGATCTCCACGGTTATCCAGCTCGAAATGGGCTTGGACACTGCGGGAATCACAATCCGCCCGCGATACACGCCGTCCGGCAGGTACATCCGGCCCCCGCCGGCCGCGATGACCGTGTCAAGGCACTTTGAAAACGCGGCGGTGTTATCGGTCCGGTCATCCCCGACGGCGCCGTAATCGCGGACGTTGTACACCTTCCGCGGCGAGGCCGATTGACTCGGTGGCGGGTTGACCGTCGTGTCCGATTGCGGGGCTCCGCTGATTATGAGGTTCAAAAGCAGGATAGCCCCAGAAATAAGTTTGTGCATAGCAGCAAGCAAGTTCCGTGCGATCTTGAGCCGTCTGTCCAAGTTGCGCGCGAACGTCCGATACGTACTCTACCACTTCACGGAGAGGCTCCCCTTTCAGGTCAATTCTCAGTTATGCGACCGTTGCGCGAACCGCTGCCTCAACTCGATCGTTTCGCGAGTGCTTTGATGTCCTGGCAGATGACGGATGCATGGTCATCGTGTTTGCAAATAGGCAGCCTGAGGCATGGGAGGCTTTGATTTCCGCACTTGTCCGTTCTGGATTTGTTGTCACCGCCAGTTGGCCCATTTAAAGGGGAGCGAGGAAATCGACGTTGGCTCAAACATCTGCAGTTCTATCGTCGTCTGTCTAGATCGTTTGTCGAAAGCGCGAGATTACACCGAAGGCGGGTTGGGACACAGATGTTCTGCAGCGACTGGGTACTACGATCACCACCCCCAATGCGGGAGTTCTGGGATATGGGCATCCGAGGCCCTAACTTCGTATGGTCCGCAGTAGGTCCAGCACTCGAGGAATCCGCCACCCAGTGGTCAAAGAGACAGCGGGTCAAGGGGGTACTCAGCGTAAAGGAGTTCCTGGAGCACGTTCGCCGTATCGTCGTCGACTTCGTGGTCTCGCGCGCTATTTATGACAGCAATAGAGCATCCTGGGAGGAAGAGCTTTCAAGTCTTCAGCACCGGCTGGATGCGCTAACAGCTGAGGAACGGCGCATCTACGATGAGGCGTTGGAAACTCTCGAACTGGCAAAAACAGCGGCTTCCAAGTTCAAATCCGCAACGAACGATTAGAAGCGGCGACAGCTCCACTCTGTGCTCTCGAACTCCAGGTTTAGCGAAGGAAAGCTGCTTGTTCAGTACAACTCTCCGATTGATGCGCAAAAAGGCTGCTGCCCCCCCCCCCGAAATCACTGGTGAGAGGCGAAAATCAAGATTGGTGGAGGCAAGGGGGCTCGAACCCCTGACCCCCTGCTTGCAAAGCAGGTGCTCTCCCAACTGAGCTATGCCCCCACGAGAAGAGACAGGAGTTTACCCTAGGGCATATCCGGCGTCTTGGGTGCCCCTTGTTTGGGTGCTTCCTTCTTCACGTCCTTCTTCTGACCCTTCGGATCCACCAGCTTCCGATCAAAGAGGATGAAGGAGGCGAGGGCGCTGATTCGCGTGTCGTTCGGATCGGCGGCTTGACCGCGATAGATCGAGCGGATGGCTTCGCTCTCTTGGCCCTGTTCCAATTGAGCACTTGCGAGGGCCCACCAATACTTGGCTACCGAAGGGTTAATCCTAGTCGCTTCCTTCGCTTCAGATGCGGCCTCTTGGATTCGGGACAGCTTGAAGTAGGCTCGGCTGCAAACGTAGCGAGTCTCCGCAATGGCGGCGATCGTCGCATCGTCACCTCGCACCGGAGCGCGCTCGAAAACGCGGGTGCAGGCGTCGATGCAAGCCTCGTACTCCTCCTTCGCGAAAGCGAACTTGGCGGCGATGATGTACGGCGAGAATCGGGCGGTGTCGAAGTTGATCAAGCCGATCGTTTTGGGCGAAAGCTTCTCCAACGTGGCGAGCTCGGCCTCGGTCAGAGGCTCCTCCCGGTCTGACTTTTCCAAAATCTTCGTCGAGTCTTTCTCAATTTCGTCGAGCACTTCGCCGTAATGAGCGGCACTGGTGATCAAGGGCACCCCGCCCTCACCGCCGCAACCACGAATCACGACCGACATCGCGACGAGCATGATAACGGTCAAGACAATCGAAAGCACGATCGGGAAGCCCTGCTTGGCAGGGGTGTCTTTCTTTTCGGCGGTCACTGGTCCGCCACCACGATATTCACGAGTTTCTTCGGCACAACGATCACTTTTACTACGCGCTTGCCGTCCGTGTATGTCCTGACTTTATCCGACGCCCGCGCCATGCTTTCCAATTCAGCCTGATCCGCGGAGGCGGATGCCTCCAAAGTATCTCGCAGTTTTCCATTCACCTGAACCGCGATCGTGACCGTGTCATCGACCGTCAAAGACGGATCGAAGGTGGGCCAGGGCTCGTGATAGGTGAAACCAGGACGTCCGATGGACTCCCAGAGCTCATCTGCCGTATGCGGTGCCCCCGGCGCCAAGGCCAGGATCAGCGAATCGATGGCCTCGGAAATAGCCAGAATCTCGGCCTCGCCCCAGTTCGCACGGCTCTTCGACGCATCGGAGAGCGCGTTCACGTAGATCATCAACGCGGACACATAGGTGTTGAACGCGAATCGGTCGATATCTTCCGTCGCTTTGGCAATCGCCTTGTGCGTCGCGCGGCGGATCTCCAGAGAAGCGGGAGTGGACGGGGTCAGACCAATTTTGTTCAGCCAATCCCGATCATAAACTTCCTGATGGTCCTGAACGAACCGGCAGACCCGGCTCAGGAAGCGGACCATGCCGCTCATGCCGTCATTCGACCAGTTCACGTCCGCATCGAAGGGCGCGACGAAGAGCTCGAACATTCGCAGAGCGTCTGCGCCGTAGCTCTCGACCGCCTCTTCGGGCGTGACGACGTTGCCCTTGGACTTGCTCATCCGGGCCCAGCGATAAAACTTCTGGTCCTCGGGCATGTCCTTCGCTTCCTCGAAGGAGATCAGGATGCCGTCATCCCCGGGATCCAGCGTCTCATCCGCTCGCGGATAGCGGTAAGGCGTCATCGCCAAGACCTGCCCCTGGTTCTTGAGCCGTGCGAACGGCTCGGACATGGGCACCAACCCCATGTCGTAAAACACCTTCATCCAGAATCGGGCGTAGAGCAGGTGCATGACCGCATGCTCAACGCCACCGATGTAGCAGTCGACGGGCATCCAGTAGGCGATCTTCTCGGGGTCCCAAGCCTTCTCCTCGTTGTACGGGTCGCAGAACCGCAGGAAATACCACGAGGAGCAAGCGAACCCACCCATCGTGTCGGTTTCACGGCGCCCCAGCCGACCGTCCCGATCGGTGGTGTTGACGAAGTCATCGATTTGAGCAAGCGGCGAAGTGCCATCGTCGCTCGGCTCGTAGCTCTCGACATCGGGCAAATAGACGGGCAGGCAGTCTTCGGGGACGAGCTGAACTTCGCCGTCCTTGGTGTGGATGACGGGGATGGGGCAGCCCCAATAGCGCTGGCGAGAAATCAGCCAGTCGCGCAGCTTGTACTGGACCTTCCGCTCCCCGATTTCCTCAGCTTCCATCCACTCGCCAATTTGGCGAGTGCCCTCGGCATAACTCAGACCGTTGTGGTCGCCCGAGTTGATCATGATCGAGTCCTTCGAGACGAACACAGGTTCGATCTGGCGAACTTTGGCGACGTACTCTTCTTGGGTCACTTTGGCCGTTTCGAGGAACTCAGCGGAGGGTTGAATGACGGCCAGAATATCGAGGTCGTACTTCTTCGCGAAGGCGAAATCGCGCTCGTCATGGCCAGGAACGGCCATGATCGCGCCGGTGCCATAGTTCGCCAGGACGTAGTCCGCGATCCAGATCTGGACGCGCTTCCCATTCATGGGATTGATGGCGTAGGCGCCGGTGAAGACTCCGGTCTTGTCCTTCGTTTCCGCGGTGCGCTCGGCATCGGATTTGCGCTTGGTTTGGTCCTGATAAGCTTGGATCGCTTGAACTCGATCGGCATCAACTCGCTTGGCGATTTGAGTGACCAGCGGATGCTCGGGCGCGAGCACGCAGAAGGTCATGCCGTAAATCGTGTCGACGCGGGTGGTGAAGACGCGGAACTTCAGGGTCTTCTCGACCACTTCGAGGTTCGGATTCTCCCGC
>JBKJIP010000010.1:0-17066 GCA_046598515.1 Fimbriimonadaceae bacterium
AGGTGGGCCGCCATCTGCTGCTTCACATTGCTGAGGCAGCTCGTCGCTTTTGCCTGGGCCTTCGCCTGTGCGAACACAGGGAAAAGGATCGCCGCGAGAATCGCGATGATCGCAATAACGACTAAAAGTTCAATAAGCGTAAAAGCTCGTCGCATCATAATAATTCCTCCAGACCGCGCTCACTTAGTCGGAATGATCACGATCAATTCGCATTATATGTCAGGTTTAACGGAATGGCAACATTTTCTCGAAAAATATCCGCGAGAAAAAAATTTGATGCATCTCCGGATATCCGAAACTAGCAATAATACGTGCTCATCTGTACGGCTTCCACGGAGATCGCCTGATCGGTCGTAAAATGAACCGATGCCTGACGAGAAGCCGGGAGCGACCTTACTCCGCCTTGCCGGCGAAGCCTCGACCTGTACGGCGTGCGGCCTCTGGGAACGACGCCGGAATGTCGTTTTCGGAGAAGGTGACCCGAATTCGCCGCTAGTCCTGGTTGGAGAAGGACCCGGAGACAAGGAGGATGCGAGCGGGCGGCCCTTCGTTGGCAAGGCGGGCCAACTCCTCGACAAAGCTCTCGCCGATAACGGCTTGAGTCGGGATGATGTCTACATCTGCAATACGGTGAAGTGCCGTGCTTGCGACTGGTCAACCGGCAGGCCGGTGAACCGCGGCCCATTCCCGGAAGAGGTCGCCGCTTGTCGCCGCTGGCTCATTCCTCAGTTGGGAGCGATCGCGCCAAGGATTATCCTCTGCGTGGGGGCACCGAGCGCCAAGAATTTGATCAAGCCAGCATTCAAGATAACGGTCGAACGAGGCAAATACTTCCCCTGTGAGTTCGCAAAGGCGGCCATTGCGACCTTGCACCCAGCCTACATCTTGCGAAACCAATCGCCCACCAACGATGGGGGATATGGCCTGCTCGTCGCGGACATCGCCAAAGCCTGGGCGGGCGCTTTGAAGTTGCGAGAACAGGATGCGGAAGATGCTGCTGCCCCGGAGCCATCGACGTCCCAGAGCATGGAACAAGTCCAAGGCGCCCTCTTCGATCTGTAAGGACTCGTGCCACGGGCTTCCAGCCCGTGCGTCCCCCGGGCCTCCTGCCCGGCAATTTCGCCCTCCGACCGGGACGGTCGAATATGTATCACGACCGTCCCGGTCGTGCGTACCGCGATCCGTCCCGGTCGCGCCGCCGGGCCCAAGCTCCCTTCCGTGCCGCAAAGCCGGTTTCGACCGGGACGGTCGAACTACTCATGACCGGGACGGTCATGCTACACAATCACTTCATGAAGACTCTTGCCGTCGTGGCTGGTTTGGCTCTGACCGGGATCGCAGCCCCGTGCACCATCTTCCTGGTGGCCCGAAGCGGGCAAGTCCTGATGGGAGCGAACGAGGATATGACCACCGAGGATGCCTACTCTAAGCACTGGGTCGCATTTCACGCGAAGGACGCAAGGAATCCCCTCGGTTATATCACCCTCGGGTATGCCGCAATCCCATTTGCCGCCCAGGCGGGAATGAACGAGGCAGGCTTGTTCTACGACTACAACGCGCTGCCGAAGCTCGATGAGAACAATGGGAAGACGAAAGCCGACATCTTCCTCGGAGAGCGGATTCTCGCCGAGTGCAAGACGGTTGCGGAAGCGGTGAAGAAGATTCAGGCGTATGACTGGGCTGCTCTTACCACGGGCCAGATGGTAATCGGGGACGCCACGGGTGCCTCCGCGATCGTTGAGCGAAATGCGATCACTTACCGAGGCAAAGCCGACTACCAAATCGGCACAAACTTCCGCACCAGCAAGACGCCGAAAGCGGAGATCACCTGCTGGCGCTACAAAATGTGTGACGCCGTCTTCAACGTAAATCGTCCGGTGAACATCGAAGTGGTTCGGCAGTCGCTGATCATGACCATGCCCAAAGTGGCCGGGACGAGAACCTGGTACAGCAACATCGCGGACCTGAAGAACGGCAAACTCCTACTGTTTCGGAAGGGCGACTTCACACGGGTGGTCACTCTCGACGTGAAAACGGAAGTCGCGAAGGAAAGCCGGCGAATCGATATGGATGAGCTGATGACCGGCAAAGCCGTCGCTTATCGCTGATTGATGCCCAGATGCCGCGTTTCTCCCTTCCTTTGACCTAATGCTGGGAACTGGCCCGAGTAGAATCAATCGAATAGCCGCTTTGCGGCTAAAGGAACGAATGTGGAAGTCTTTGAGCAGCAAACTCAACCTGAGTTGAGCGACGACAGTGTGCGTCAAATGTTGCTTCTTGCCGAGCGGCTCCGCGAGGCGAACGGAGGCGAGCTCGACGAAGCGGCAATCCAGGCGGTGGCGGAAGCGACCGGCGCGCCGCAAGATTACGTCCGCCTCGCCGCCCGAATGCTGCCCGAGAAAAAGCGTACGGGCATCGCTTCCGCGCGGGCCGCGATGCTGGAGTTCGACCCGGCGACCCGAAGGTTCGTTCTTTCTGGATTAACCGGTGCCCTCATGGCACTCGCTTTCTTACTGTCGAGGATTTCGACGGCCAGCGGAAGCGACTTCTACGGGACGATCATGCTGCTCATCATGGGTGTCGGGGTTTGGAACGTTGCCGTGTCCCGAGATCGCAAGACCGGTGCCTTCGCCGGCGCTCTGTTTACCGGATCTTTCTTCGTTGCCCAGAGCCTCTTCTTCTACGTCTTCCAGCGAAATGGCGGGATGGAGCCGGCCCTCCTCATTCCGTTCCTGCTCCTCGGTTCTCTCGGCGGCACGATTCTTTCTTGGATCGTGAGTCGCATGGGCTCGCGATTGGGCATGGTCGATCCCGTTAAGGAACGCCAGGAACTGCTTCGCCAGTTAGTCAGCCTCCAAGACAAGCTCACCTCCGGCGAACAGAGCATCACGTTTTTGAGCGTCGACGTTGTCGGCTCCACGCGCATAAAAGCGACCGCCGATCCGCTTAGCGTCGAGTTCACCTTTAACGAGTATCACCACTTTGTCGAGTCGGTCGCCAAGCGACACGGGGGTCGAGTTCATTCGACCGCGGGTGACGGCGTTACCCTGGCCTTCGAGCATCCCCAACCCGCTTTCGCCGCGGCAAAGTTGCTGCAAACGGGGATTTTCGAGCTGAATACCTTCAAGAACAAGGTTGGCCAACCGCTCGTCTTGCGTTGCGGTCTGCATTCGGGCACCGTCATGACACCGCAGGCGGGTGACATCAAGTCCATCAACTTTGCCCACGTCATCGACATGGCCGCGCATATGCAGAAAGCTTCGCCTCCCGGTGGCATCGCGGTGAGCGACGCTGCCGCCGCCCAACTCCCCGGCGGTCCGGCCGGAGTTGGAGTGGAGAAAGCGCAAGTCATCGACATGGGGGCGACCATTTGGGCGCCGCGTGTCGCCTTGGCCGCTCGGGCCGCGGCGGAGTAAGTGGCGGAGTATTTTCGCGATCTGCCGCCGATGAACGAAGAGTTCGAAGCGCTCCGATTCAAGAGCTCTATCCTCGGCTTTTCTGTTTTCATCGGCTTGATCGGCGTCCCGATGTTATCGATCCCGCTGTTGCCCCTCTACACGGCCATTGGGATTCCGACTAGCGCGATACCGATTCTGATCGCAGGGGAAGCCATTGGTGGATTCCTTGCCCTTTGGATAGGCTACGCCGTGTACGATGCGATCTACCCTCTGCGCGTTGGGCCGGCGGGCATCTGCACCTACAATGGTCTGGGAATCGTCACTCGCGTGCGCTGGAAGGACATCCGCGAAGTGAAGACGATTCCCTTCGGCCCGGGCTTGCGATACGCCTACCTCAAGCACGGAAAAAACATCCTCACGGGCGCCTATGTGCCTCTCTATCTCAGAAGCTATGAGGAGTTTCGAGACGCCGTCATTGCCAATGCCGGTGCGGATCATCCTCTGGCGCAAATCCTATAAATCCTGGCTCCGAAACTCACCACCACGTCCGTTTCTCGTAGGCTTGGGCAGCGGCTCGTCCCTGGGCGGGCGACACTACGAGCGTCGCCGGACTCATCTCTACTCACAGTTGACGAAGGATCGCTCTAGCGGTGTCCTTGTCCCCCGGTTGTAGTTCGCCGTCGAGCACCTTCTCCGTCAGCATCGCCTTGATCTTCCCAACCTCCGGGCCGGGCGTCAACCCAGTCATTTCCATGATCTCCGAACCGCTCAGCGGACTCTCCAACTGATTCGCAGGAGTCGCTAGGGAAACCCGTTCGATGATATCGCGGATCGGCTGAAGGTCTAGGGCTCGCACACCGGGGCGCAGCGAGGCCGCGTCCGCCTCGATCAGCCGGAGCAGCGGATCGACCTCGCCTTTCATATCGCGCAAGAGCCGTCGCGCCGCGGAAGGCGTGAACTCCCGGAATGAGCCCATTCGCATATGGTTCCGAACCAATGACACAACTTGGGCTATGCGGTCGTTATCGAACTTCAAACGCGTCATGATCTCCGCCGCCATCTTCGCCCCAACATGCTCATGCGTAAAGAACCGAATCTGGCCCTGCTCATCGACCAACCGTGTCGCTGGTTTGCCGATGTCGTGAAAGAGGGCTCCCAGGACGAGATTGAGGCGCGTTTCCCCATCTTCAGGCAGGTTCAAGTTTTCGATGACCAAGAGCGTGTGCTCCCACACATCGAGATGATGCCACTTACCCTGGTCGACTCCCTTCATTGCCGCGAACTCAGGAGCGAAGATCTCAAGGAGACCCAACTCGTCCAGATCGCGCATCGCGCCGGACGCTTTTGATCCGCCCAAGACCAGCATCTTGCACCACTCATCCTGGATGCGCTCGGCACTGATAATCCTTAGGCGCTCGCGCTCCGCGCGCACTGTGTCGAAAAGACCCTCGGCGGGAGTTAGGTCGAGTTGCCAGCGGAATCGGACCACCCGCAGCATGCGTAAGGGGTCGTCTGAAAAGAGTTTTACGGGATCGTCGGGGGATCGAAGAATGCGATGCTCCAGGTCAAAAAGACCCTGGCCGGTGGGGTCACGCAACTCGCCGGAATGCAGGTTCCGAAGAAGCGTGTTGAGCGTGAAATCTCGGCGCCTCGCGTCCTCTTCAAGAGTGGCCGGCTCCACATTCGGCTTTCGGCTATCTTCCGAATAGCTCTCTTGGCGAGCCGTAACCAGTTCGACCATATCGTCCCCAATATGAATCATGGCCGTCCCAAATCGGGGATAGACGACGGGTTCGATACGGGAGACTCTGCGTTCCCAAAGGAAGTGCGCGAGGGCAAGAGCATCCCCTTGAAGCACGATGTCGTAGTCTTTCGGTGTGGGTCGTCCGAGCAGTTCGTCACGCACGCAACCGCCCACCAGCCAAAGTTGGTTCTCATACTCCGTCCCGCGCGTCGCCGCGCGGATCTGATCGAGGGCGTTGCTCATGTGCGTATCACGACCGTCCCGGTCGTGTGTACCGCGATCCGTCTCGGTCGCGCCGTCCAGGTCCAAGCTCTCATCGGTGCCGCGTGGCCGGATTCGACCGGGACGGTCGAACTACGCACGACCGAGACGGTCGTGATACTTTAAGACATTGCTAGTTTGCACATGGCGCGGACGCCGACGGGGATCGCATCGTCGTTGAAATCGAACTCCGGCGCGTGCAGGTTCGGGTAGGTGTTATGCCCGTCCGGAACCAGCCCTAGCCAGAAGAAGCAGGCGGGAGTGGTTTGGCCGTAATAGCTGAAATCTTCGGCCCCCATCGTGGGCTCGATATCCGGGGTTAACCCATCCACGGTCGCACGGAAGCGATCGGCCGCACCGGCTTCGTTCACGGTCACCGGATAGCCCTTGTTCACCCTGATCTCGACAGAAGCCCCGAGCGCCTCGGCGACGCCGGCAACGATCTCTCGCATTCGCTTCTCGCCGAACTCACGTGTCTCGGCCCGAAGCGTACGAATCGTGCCCGCCAGTTCGACGGTGTCGGGAATGATGTTGGTCGCGGTGCCGCCATGGATGGAACCGATCGTGCAAACGATCGAATCTAAGGGGCTCACGTTGCGAGAGGCGATGGTCTGCAGCGCCGTAATGATATGCGCGCTGACCATGACGGGATCGAAACCCAGGTGCGGCATGGCCGCATGACCGCCCTTACCGCGGACGCAAATCCAGAACTCGTCGGACGAGGCCATCATAGGGCCAGTTCGGGTGCCCACACTGCCGACCGTCATGCCGGGATACCCATGAAGCCCGAAGATCACATCCGCCTTCGGGCCGAGGACCTGGCCCTCGAGCACGCCGTCCTTCACCATGTATTGCCCACCACCCCCATTCTCTTCCGCCGGTTGAAAGACAAACAGGACGTTGTTTTTTCGCTCGGGAAGGGAGGCGAGAACGCGGGCCGTTCCTAGCAGGACCGTGGTGTGACCGTCATGCCCACAGGCGTGCATTTTGCCCTCTGTTTTGGATGCGTAAGGCTTGCCCGTATTTTCGAGGATGGGTAGCGCATCCATATCCGCGCGAAGGGCGACGGTCTCCGCCGCCGTCCCGGTCGCAGGCAAGAAACCAAGCACGCCAGTGCCTTTACCGAGACCGGCCTGAAACTGGATGCCCAGACGACCGAGCTCCGCTTGAACGACGCCGCTCGTGCGGTGCTCATCGAAGGCAAGTTCCGGGTGCTCGTGCAGGTCATGCCGGATGGCGATCAAGTCAGGCAGTTCGGTGGCAATTCGCTCTTCGAGTTGGGTCACCTGTTAAGCGTACCGCCCCGCCGAATGTGACTTCTCAAATCCCGCTCTTACGGATTTCTTGTCACTTGGAACGTAGGTACAAATGATGATCAGCGCCTCCGCCCAGTTCCGCAACAAGTCGATTCTGACGCCCGTCCTTGCGATCGTGTCTATTCTCGCCTCGTCTCTCATCGGCGGAATAGCCACGGGGGCCGCGATTCAAAGCGGGTGGTATGCGACGCTGAGCAAATCTCCACTCAACCCGCCCAACATCGTCTTCGGGCCAGTTTGGACGATCTTGTACGTCATGATCGGCATATCCTTCGTGATGGTTTGGCGAGCGGCCTTTCACCACGCTCATGACTACAAAGTCGCCTTCGGCACCCAGATGGCCCTCAACCTCCTGTGGTCGCTCATCTTCTTCGGCATGCGATCTCCGGAAGGCGGAGTGGTCGTCATCCTCGCGCTGCTCGTCGCGATTGTTTGGAACATCATCGTTTTCAACCGATACAAAAAAGTGGCGGCTTGGCTGCTCGTCCCCTACTTGGCGTGGGTTTCTTTCGCGACTTACTTGAACATCTCCATAGCCAGCCTCAACTAGCCGAAAGCGACATAATGGGGGAGTTCCCGTGACTTCCCACGTTCGCCTCCTCGACCCCCACACGATCAACCAGATCGCGGCGGGCGAAGTTGTCGAAAGACCGGCCTCGGTGGTCAAAGAGCTCGTCGAAAACGCGATCGACGCCGGGGCGACCCGTGTCGAGATCGAACTGGTCGATAGCGGTAAGACCCGGATTCGCGTCAGTGATAATGGCTCGGGTATGAGCGTGGAAGATGCGCGCATGGCGCTTCAGCGACACGCGACTTCCAAGATCACAAGCGTCGACGATCTGTTGACGGTCATGTCCCTCGGGTTCCGCGGCGAAGCGGTCCCTTCGATTGCCTCCGTATCTCGTTTCTCTCTGGCGTCCGCCACGGAAGATGGGCATCGAGTCGAACTCAAGGTCGAGGGCGGAGCCATCATTGGCGAGAAGGCCACCGCTGGTCCGAAAGGCACCGAAATCACCGTCGAGGACCTCTTCTACAACACCCCTGCGCGACTCAAGTTTCTCAAATCCGATAGCTCCGAACTCTCCGCCACCCTTGAGCATCTCTCGCGGCACGCGATCGCGAGCCCGGGGGTAGCGTTCTTCGTGACGCATAACGGTCAAACCGCCCTTTCCACAAGCGGCTCGGGCGATCGATTCGTCGCCCTGTCCGAAGTCTGGGGAAGGGATATGGCGCGGGGCTTGGCCGAGGTTTCCTTTGAGATCGGCGGCTTGGCCGTGCGCGGAATGGTGTCCCCGCCGTATCTCACGCGGCCGACGCGTGCCTACCAATACGTCTATGTGAATGGCCGGCCCGTCCGCTCGCGCACGCTTACCGCGGCCCTCGACCAAGCGTATCGGGACTTGACGCCCGAAAGACGCTATCCGGCCGTCGCCCTGTTCCTTGAAATCGATCCGGCGAAGGTCGACATCAACGTTTCCCCCACCAAGAGCGAGGTCAAATTCCAGAGCGAGGGACTGATGTTCGATGCCATCCGCTCCGCGATCCGGGGAGCGCTGCTCGAACACGGCATGATGCCGAATGCGAGCGCGATCGCCCTCGCGAATGAAGCTCAAGCCGCGACTCACCTTATGGCTCAGGCCCCGCTCGCTTGGCACAGTCCGTCCGAGCAGCCGTTCCTGGAGGCAATGCCGCAGCTCACGGCTTCCGGCGTCGAGATGCCGCAGTTCGTGACGGGCGGAATCGAGCGATTCCCGTTCATGGAGTTGCTAGAGGGCTTGCACGTCATCGGGCAGGCGATGAACACGTTCATACTGGCCGAGACCGCCCGCGGAATCGTAATCATCGACCAGCATGTAGCCCACGAACGAGTGCTTTACGAATATCTATGCGGGCTGAAGGGGCCTACTGCGATCGAAAAGCAATCGCTTCTCGCCCCCGAAACCCTGCATCTGGACAAGGCCTCATCTCTACTCCTGCGAGAGAGACTCCAAGAGGTCATCGACGTCGGCTTTGAAATCGAGCCCTTCGGAGGCGAGAGTTTCGTCGTCCGAGCCGTTCCCGCCGCCCTGCGCGGCAAAAACGCCCTGAAAACGCTACGTGATATGGTCGATGAGCTTGTTGATTGCTCGGTGGCCAGAAAGATCACACCCACCCGCGAACAAATTTGGATCACCAGCTCCTGCAAAATGGCCGTGAAGGCGGGAGACCCGCTCTCCCACGCGGAGATGGAGAAGTTGATCGTGGACTTGGCCTCCACGGAGAACCCCTATCTTTGCCCCCACGGGCGCCCGATAACGATTACGCTTTCTAGAGATGAGCTTCTCAAGAAGTTTTATCGGAAGTGATCAACCGACGAATGGTTGCCCGGTCATGCTCTCGGCCTGATTCAGCGCGATGAGCCTTCGCTTTTCAGCCGGATCGAGGTTCTGATGCTCTCCGAATTCCATACCCACCTCTTTCATGACCTCAACGAGGTCGTCATGGTGAAGTTGGCTTTGATAGGGATTGCCGGAGCGAGCGCAAACGGCTTGCTCGCCACGCGCTCCCTCTTCCTTGTAGAAGGCGACGCCAAGCTGAGCCGGGCGTTGAATTACATGGAAGAGCTTTCCGAAAGGCATCCAGAGCAGCAGGATGACGACCGTGAAGGCGTGAAGCAGCGAGAGGAATGAAAAGTTCTGGCCGCCCATCAGCTTGTAGCTGGCCGTGATCATCAACCCCGTCACCGACACGGCGAACAAGAGGAACAGGGGCACCAAGTCATTGGAGAAGCTTTGTACCGCGTGGGCACCGCGATCGAAGATGCGCCGATGCATGGCCAGGCCGACGCCGATAAGAACGAACACGGCGCTGAAGTTCAGGCCGTTAAACATGAGGAATCCTATCACGCTGTTCGGTGGAAAGGCGAACTGCCGCATGCCCATGAACTCGACCACATAGTCGCGCCCGTTCTCCGCGATTCCGAATTGCACCCAGCCCCAACTCAAAGGGAAAGTGATCGCAAAGGCAAGAAGACAGCCCCACGCCAAACACATATGCGCCGCCCAACGCTGTTTGCTTCGATTCTCAATAAATTTTTGGGCGATGATTTGGTTCCAGAGCAGTCCGCCGAGCTTCAGCAGGTTGCGCAAGAACCGATTTGGCCGCAGAAAGAGTCTCCATCCCGCTTTGAAGTACCGCCAGGTCGGCGGTCTTTGAATCCACATCGTGTACCGGTAGGCGATGGCGAATGCGGCGAAAACGGTTGCGGCGGCATACGCGGCCAAAGGCGTGTCGAAGCGCGAAAAGGCACCGGATCCCAGGAAAATGAATCCGACGACCATCAGCGCCGCGGCCAAGCCGACAGTGAATGCGATTGATTGGGCCCGACTTCTATGCATCTAATCTCTTCTCTTCGAGGATGTCGTCCGCCCAGGATAGGGCGGCCATCATGTTCGGAAAACCGATCGTTGTGGTCGATTGCAGAATCGCATGCCGAATCTCTTCCGGGCTCGCACCCGCCTCGCGACACTTTCGGACGTGGCTGTGCACAGCGCCCTCCATCCGGGCGCCGACGGCGATGCCCAGTTTGATGAGCGCCTGAGTCTTGGCATCCAGCGGACCGGCTTCCAAGACGGCGTCGCCGAGTTCGCGATAGGCTTTGCCTATCGACGGATAGCGGTCGAAAAATCGGATGTATCGGCCAGGAAGTTTTGCCATTTTCTATTCCAATAGTGCGGCCGAGAGCGTATCGGGCTGGCGAATCGTGATGACTTGATTCTCCGTCGTAACAATCTCGCTCTTCTGCCACTTACTCATCACGCGGATGCAAGTTTCAACGGTCGTGCCTGCCATCTCCGCGATATCTTGCCGGGTGAGGGGCACATTCAAACGAACTCCCCCATGTTTGCCGACACGGCCATAAGACTCTCCAAGAATAAGCAAGACCGCGGCGATCCGCTGGTCCACCTTTCCCGTGCTCATCCGGGCCATCATCTCATGGGCTTTACGTAATCTCGGTGCCAGAGTTCTCAACATCTGGTCGCGAAGGTGGATGTTCGCGTTGTACATGTCCAGGAAGACCCGTGTCGGAACCTTCAGATACCAGCAGGGAGTAACCGCCGTTGCGGAGAGAGGATAGGGTCGGCCCTCCAAGGCTGCGAGAAGACCAAAACACTGTCCGGGTCCGAGCAGTTCGACGGCGACCTCCGCGCCTTGGGGCGTGGATCGGGTCATCTTTGTGAAACCTACCCCTACTATCGCGAAAAACTCGCTTTGAGAACCGACTAGCCAGATACACTCGCCACGTTCGGCGAAAGCCATGAAACTCTGGTCGATGAGGGCCGTCCGCTCCTCTTCGGAGAGGGCGTTCATGACTGAGCATGATTGGATCACGCTCAGCTTGCTCGGTTGCGAAGGCAGTTCCGCCATGCCTTCCGCTATCATGCGCGATTCAGCTCGCATGGCGCACCTCGAGTTGGACGCGGCGCCCATACATCATGCGCCCCATTTCGAAGGCCCACACGATCAATCCGAGCAGTTCGATGAACCCGCTTGAACCCATAAGTCGAAAGGCGGTCGGAGTGTAATCGGTTGCAATCTCACAGGCGACCCTCAAGGTGTTGCCAATGTTCAACAGCCAGAAGGTCAGCCACAGGGGATCGCGGGCTGTGTCGTCCAGGTCTCGCATTCGTGCCACCACGTGGGATCCCACCCCCACGATCATCTGGGAAATGAAGCCGACCGTGACCGCGTGCCGAATCGCGCCGACATAGGCGTGGGAGAACTGTTCTCCGATCGCCTGGAGGTGGAAAGGCTGCAGGACCATCAACAGACCCGATATCAGCAGCCATGCGTAGGCGGCGCGCATGAACTTGTGGGATCGAACGGCTTGGGAAAAGGGAGCGAAAACATTGGAAGAGACACCGATGGCGACCGCGCCCGCGGCAAGCAACACCGCCCCTACGTTCCCATCTAAGCCGGCAATGCGCCAAATCAAGCCGGACATCCAAAGGGCGTACCCGAAGAGGCCGGCGGATTTAATCGGTTGTCGCGCCGCAAAGCAGGTTGAGAGTTTTGAGAGGGAAACACCGAAGACCATCATCGAGACGAACCCGAGGAACTGTGCCTCTCTCAGCTTGGGGAACCAGTTGGCCACGAACATGACCGAGGCCTCAGTGCTTGCCTGGTGCGATCCCCAGAAGGCAAACGGCTCCGCGATGACGACGAGGAGCAGCCAAGCAAGGCTCGTCAGAACAAAGAGCGTTGGCCACTGCATCCGCTCCCCCGTTCGATGCCTGGTGTAAAAAGAGTTGAAGAGGAAAGCAAGCACGGCGACAATCTGCAAAATACCGGAGGTGAGGCAGAGTGCGAATCCAAGGGGATCGCCCTTCATTGCCAACGGCTCGCCCGCGAATCGGAGGGCGATCGCGAGTCCAGTTAAGACGAGCGACGACCAAGCTAGACGGTGAAAGAGCCGTGCGCGGGACATCGCCGGCGCATGCTGCTGAAGCGCGAATCCCATGACAAAGAACCCCACCCAGCCATAGAGCTGAGAGTTGGCGTGCGCGAAGATATGGGGTAGCCAATCGAGACTTGTGTAGCTTCCAGATCTCGAGATGCCGAGCAACGCAATCGCTCCGAGGAGGCACCCGGCAGTAAGAACCGTAATCAAACCGGCGGTGAAGAATGGCCGGTAAATATCGACCGATGCTCGTCCGTCGGTCTGCTTATTGCCGAGGATGCGGAGCTGAGAGATTCGCTCTGGGATCATCACTTACGATCATAAGCTGAACCCTAGGTTCCCGCCATGACGCCCATCATAGTTTCAAAAAACCGCTCGCTTCGATTCACGCCCAGCAACACATCGAGGACGTCGTCGGCCGAGTAGGACTCTGCGCCGGGCTTCATATAGCGAGAGAGGTGGGACAGATCGTCCCCGGCCGTCACCAGGGCGGGTTCGGGGATGCCCTTTTGAACTTGACCGAGCCCGATCGTCGCCGTCAAACCGTTGCAAACGCAGAGCCGGCCCACGGTATCCGCGGGATCGCCGCCCTTTCGAACGAAGTCCTCCACTGGCTCGCCGGGACATCGATAGCCGAGCTTTCCGTCGGGCTGCAAGTATGTTTCCCGAAGGTAGCCGAGGTCACAAACTCTCTTGCGCCGGTCGCGGACTTCAGGGTCCGATAAAGTTCCCTGCATGCTAACGACCTTGAACGGGAAACCAGTCGGCGAGGCTTTGGGGTCGGTGAACACTTGAGCATCGCCGAGCAGAGATTGCGCGATGGCGGTGGCTTTTATGTCGGGCCGGATTCCGGATTCGCGGCAGAAAGCGAACGCCGTTCCTACCTGGATACCCCGGGCGCCCTCGGCCAACGCGTGCTCGAGTCCATCATGCGTGCCATAGGATCCGGCTAGCCAGAACGGTAGCCCGAACTCTCGGAACTTTTCGAGTTCGGGGACATCCCGCTCGCCATAAATTGGTTCACCCTGACCGCTGAGCTGGAGGGCACCTCTCGGGGGCGCATTGTGTCCACCGGCTGTGGGTCCTTCGATAACGAATCCGTCCACGGGCGGCTTGCACTTCTTCGCCAAGATCTGGGCAAGGGAGGTGGAGGCCACGATGGCGAGGAATGTCGGCCTCTTGATAGGTTCCCGCTTAAAGGGAGAGAACTTTGAGCTAAATGAGAGAGTGGAGCCAGGTTCGAGATCTTTGACATTGATCTCCATCTCCACATCCTCACCCGCAGCCAAGCCATCCAATATCCCGGGAATGGCGCGCGGAATTCCAGCGCCCATGAGAACGTAGTCTACGTCGGCCAGCATCGCCCCGTAGAGCGAGGGCAAAGTGGGAAGCTGGATCTTCTCGAGCAAGTTGATCCCGACGACCCCTTGGTGTCCTTCTTTGGCAAGCCAAACTTCGGCGAAGTTAGCTAGGACGACCAGTTCCGTAAGGAAAGTCGACGGATTGATGGATGGCAGCGGCTTGGACTTGAACGCCTTCCCCGCAGCGATGCCACTGGGGACGAAGTACCGATCCCACACCCGCCCGGCGGCTTCACGGAAAGGAAAGGCGGCGAAGGCGCGGGCAAGGGAGCCATCTGGATCGCCTTGCTGGAGTCTCCGGGTGATGACGGCATCGATACCGGCACTGCTGACTACGCCTAGCTGGCCTCGACGAGAGACGGCGCGGGCGAGTGGCCAGGAGGAAACGGCGACACCCATGCCGCCTTGGATGATTTGAGGATAGTTCACGCGTTATGCCAAGTATTGTCATACGCGGAGGTGGACTCCGCGTCATTGTTTTCTAGCACGGCTTTTCGGCTCCACGTCGCGCGTAGAACCACCAGCACAGGCCGATGTTGAGCGCGTAGAAGACCGCCGCGTAGTAGAAGAAGAGCGTTCCATTGCCCGTTCGAGCGATGATTGCTCCGAAGGCTATGGAGAAGAGGAAGGGGCCGTAGGCCGCGATGGCGGAAGTCCAACCGATCACTCCGCCGGCTTGTCGAGGCGGGAAGATCATCGGCATTTGCTTGAAGGTCGACGCATTACCGATCCCGCTGAAGAAGAAGAGCCCGAGCATGCACCAGAGGAAGCCACCCCAGGTCTCCAAACCGGTTGGGTTGGTGAATCGAGTCGCACCCAACGCACAGGCCAGGAGGCCGATGCCGCTGACCATCGTGACCTTCGCACCGCCGAACTTATCGGCAATCGGACCGCACGCGGCGCGGACAGCGGCCCCGACGAGCGGCCCGAGAAAAGCATATTTGAGGGCATCTGGACCATCGGGGAACTTGCCGTAGGTGTCTTTGATCAGCAAGGGGAACACGGCGGCGAAGCCGCTGAAGGAGCCGAAGGTCATGATGTAGAGGCTCGTCATCAGCCAGGTGTGCTTCTCTTTGAAGATATCGAGCTGCTCTCTGAAGTTTGCTTGAACGGGAACAGATTTGAGCCCGAACCAAGCTGCGATCGCGCCGATGAGAATGAACGGCACCCAGAGGAACGCGGCGTTCTGAAGAAAGATCGTCGCGTCTTTGACGATGACGTCCCCCTTCTTCTCGACGAAGTGCTGACTTGAACCAACCATCGAAATGCCGATGACTACCGGAATGAGGAACTGAGCGACGGAGACGCCGAAGTTGCCGATACCCGCTTGGATACCGAGCGCCGTTCCCTGGAGCCGCTTGGGGAAGTACAGCGATGTGCTGGGCATAAAGGAGCTGAAGTTGCCGCCGCCGAGGCCGGCGAGAAAGGCTAGGAACATGAAAGTTCCGAAGGTCGTTGCCGGATTGGCCACGGCGATGCCCCACCCGATAGCCGGAATGGCAAGCAACAGGGTGGAGACGGCTACCGTTTTTCGAGTCCCGAAGATCGGGATCAGGAAGGTGTGAACGATCCGGAGCGTTCCCGCGGCGAGACCCGGCATTGCATTGAGCCAAAAGAGCTGGGATTTGTCGAATCGGAAACCGATTCCCGTCAGTTTTACGACGATCGCGCTGACCATGAACCAAGTGCTGAAGCTGAGCAACAAGCAGAAGGTCGTGATCCAAAGCGTTTTCCACGCCACCGGCCGGGCGGTCGATTCCCAAAATTCGGGCTCATTGGGGGCCCAGGTTGGGCCTGGTTGGGTTTTCTCTTCATTAACGGCAGCCATTGATATCTCCAGGTGCAGTGTCTCTCCGCATTCGATTCGGCACCATGACAACCGTCATAGGTAGGGGAAATTGTGGGGTAAGCCAAGACGTTTTGAATGTCGTCTCTTGTACGGACACGTTTTGGTTGCCCCACAAAAGCGTGGTTTGCCGTGCGTTGTAGGGGATTGTCCCCGAGCCGTCGGGGCTACCAGCGTGGCGCCGATATGAGAGCCGTATAATCTGGGGTGATGAACTATGAAGAGTTCTTCACAAGCGATCCCAACATCCTTGGTGGCCAGACCGTCCTGAAGGGCACCAGGATTCCCCTGGCAACCGTCCTCGCCAGCCTCGCGAAAGGCGACTCATTTGAGGAGCTTCGAAAGGCGTTTCCCACCCTTACGAGCGAACACTTGTTAGCGGTCGCGGCATTCGAGACCTACACGGGTTAGTCCGCAGCCGACGACGGAATCGCAAACGCGAGAACGTGCCCGTCCGGATCCATCGAATAAGCAACCTGATCACCCCAATCGCGAGCCGCTATCGAACTCAACTCAACTGCCCCAGCGGCAAGCGCCCGAGCGTGCCACTCTCCTGGATTCGGAACTCGGAGATATAGCTCGACCCGCGGAATGCCCGATCCCGCCGCCGGGTCCGGAAGAACTGGCCCGAGCAAGCGGCGAATGCCGGCTTCCGGCATGAGCCCCAGTGTCGCACCACCGGGTAGCTCAAACTCCGTCATGCCGGGCACATCCAGAATGGGCTCCGCATTCAGAACGCCACGATAGAACTGCCTGCTTCGCGCCTGATCCGCGACATACAGAATCACCATCGTGTGCCCTGGCATGATGCAAGTATGCGCTTAATGCTTCGAGGTCATTCCCCGCGTCATGCGAAGGATCACCAAATGCATCCAGATCAGGCAGCCGATTGAGAGCAGGGCAAGAAAGAGCCAGCAGGAGGTCCACAGGCCGGTCATCTTGAGGAGATAACCAAAGAGGATCGGGCAGAAGAACCCGCCCAGGCCGCCGATGACGCCCACAATTCCGCCGACGACTCCCACGTCGTTCGGGAAGTACTCCGGAATATGTTTGTAGACCGCAGCCTTGCCGATCCCCATCATGATGCCGGCGAGAAAGACGAGGAGAGTGAAGACCCAGACGTTCGCCTGGAAGAAGACATGCGTCGTGCCTCGGGCGAGCAACTCCTTCTTCTTGACCACTGCGCCCGGCTCGACGGCGGCCTCTTGCCAAGATCGAAAGGTCGGCCAGACCAGAACGCCTTCTTGGGTCGCCTTTGGATCAAGCGGCACGGCTTTCTTCAAAGCATAGTTCTTGGCCTCCATCGCACCAGAATCTCCCGGTGACTCCACGACAATACTGTCAACCGTGACCGAAGCGACCTTGCCCGCTCGGTCCGCCATGATCCCCTCCCCAGGAGATTGAATCTCCATGCGGGGCGCCATTAGGAGCAGGAAGAAAACGGTACAGATACTGAGCACCCAATACATCGTCGCGCGTGCGCCAAACTTGTCACTCGCCCAGCCGCCTAATGCCCGAATCACACCGGAAGGCAGCGAAAATACAGACGCCAGCAATCCGGCCATCGCGAGCGGCATGGCGTAGACATTCAAGTAGTAGGGGACCAGCCACTGCGCGAGGGCGACGAACGCGCCGAAGACGAGGAAGTAATAGAGGCCAAAACGCCACACGCGAACGTCGCGAAGCGGGGCCAGCATTTG
>JBKJIP010000141.1:0-4137 GCA_046598515.1 Fimbriimonadaceae bacterium
ACCTATCACGGACCGAACCAACTCGTGATTTATCCCATTTTCGACGTCGCCCGCCATGGCCGCGACCTTCACAAGTGGATTCGGGGACTAGAAGAGACGATGCTTGTCACCCTCCGCCATTTCGGAATCGAGGGCCGAAGGTTTCCGCCTCATACGGGGGCATGGATCGGCGATAAGAAAGTCGCCGCGATTGGAATCAAGGTCAAGCGGTGGGTTTCGCTGCACGGCATTGCCCTCAACTGTGATAACGACTTGGCCGTCTTCGAGACCTTCGTTCCCTGCGGGATCGCCGACTATGGAGTCACGAGTTTAACAGAAGCGACCGGCAACAGGATCACCATTGAAGATGCGAAGCCGGTGGTTGCCGAGGCTTTTCGGCAAGTTCTTTCGCCGAATGCTTGATTACGCCTGACGCTAAGTACCAAGATAGAGCCCGAAACCGTGTTCTTGCTCCCCTTTCGCTCTAAGAACCCTCCGGAGAGTCATCCGTACGTCTCCGTCGGGCTGATCGTGGTAAACGTCGTCGTGTTCGCGTGCACATCGACGAACCTCTCGATCCGGGATGACATCGCGAAAGCTTACGGGCTCAGCGGCGAGAATCACGGCCTCTTCAACTGGATTGCGTCCTGCTTCCTTCACGGCGACATCTTTCACCTACTCGGGAACATGTGGTTCCTTTACCTCTTCGGATTCGCCGTCGAGGGGAGGTTGAAATCTCTCCGGATGGGTCTGCTTTACGCGGTGGCTGCCCTCACGGGTGACCTCCTCCACTATGTGATCATCGCGCAGACACGTCCCGAAGTTCCGATGATCGGAGCGTCGGGAGCGATTATGGGCCTGCTGGGGGCGTCACTTTACATGTTCCCGTTCGGGCGGATGAAGTTCGTCTTCAACGCCTTCCTGTTGTACTGGCGGGTGTTCGAATGGCCGATGTGGGGCGTGGCGCTGTTCTACCTGGGCTTCGATCTTATCGATGGATTGACCGACTCGGGCGGTGGCGTAGCCAGCTTCGCCCATCTCGGTGGTGCTCTCGGTGGGTTTCTTGTCTGTATGGCCATGAAACCGAAGCGGGATTCGGCCGAAGCTTCGGAGGCGAAGTCGATTGTCAGCGACGCCAAGGATTACACCGTGCTCTCCACGCGAGAGCTGGCCGCGATCGCGGAGTCTTCGCCCGATGATCCGTTCATTTCGCTCCACTGGATGTACCGTTCTCTTCGGGACAGCTACGGCGTGAAGCCCGAGTGCTTGGCCTCATTCCAGCGGCTACTACCCCGCATGCTGAGGGAAATCTCGGATCCGACCTCGATTGGCACCTGCCTCATGGGCCTCAGTACACGGCCGGGGGCGATTCCGGTCAACCTGATCGCGGACTGCGCGAGTCGGATCGAGCGGTATGGCCAGTACATGCTTTCCCTGCAACTCTATGATCAGGTGATCAAGCACCCACAGTCGCGGCCCGACGATATCGAATCGGCCATGCTTCGAAGCGCTATCCTTTGCGAGACGGCGCTTGGGAATGCTCAACGAGCTCTGGGGACATATTATGAGATCGTGCGCCTGTACGGTCTTTCTCCCATCGCGGACCAGGCCCGAAACCGGGCAAGGGCGATGGAAGCGCGAGGAATCCGACTCGAGGCGCAGAAGTTTCACGATTAGGGAACGCTATATAAAATATAGTGGTTGATGTGAACATGACGACTCATGGAATTCACCATGTCACCATGATCTGCCGCGACGCGCAGATGAACATCGACTTCTTTGTTGGGCGTCTCGGCCTCCGCCGAGTGAAGACCACGGTCAACTTCGACGACCCCGGTGCTTATCACCTCTATTACGGCAACCCGCAGGGCAATCCCGGCACACTGATCACCTACTTCGCCTATCCTGACGGTCGATCCTCCATCCCCGGCGCGGGTGCGGCAACATCGGTTAGCCTGGCCCTCCCGGCGGGGTCGTTCGACTTCTGGCGCTCTCGCTTCCCGCAAGCCGAGGAGTTCACACGCTTTGGCGAGCGAAACTTGCGGTTGAACGATCCCGACGGACTGGAAGTCCTTCTCACGGAGACAAGCTTCCCGCCCGCTGCGGCGATGGCCGCTTGGGAGCGACCGGATATTCCCGCCGAGTACGCGATCCTGGGCGTCCATCGGGTTTCTCTCGAAGAAGGGGCGGTGCATCACACGGAACCGATGCTCACCGAGGCCATGGGCTATCGCCGACAAGCCGAGGAAAGCGATTGGGTTCGCTATTGGATCACCGACGGCATTGGCGGCGTTCTGGACGTTCGATACAACGTGGAAGAAAGGGCGCACGGCGGGGCCGGGAGCATCCATCACGTCGCTTTCCGCGTAACGGACGACGAAGAGCAACTGGCGTGGCTGAAGTGGCTTCGCGATCGAAACGTCCGTGTCTCTCCGCAGATGGAGCGCAACTATTTCCGCTCGCTCTACTTCCGCGAAAATGGCGGCGTGCTCTTCGAGCTCGCCACCGATGGCCCGGGCATGCTGATCGATGAGCCTTTGGAAACGCTCGGCCAATCCTTGCGCCTGCCGCCGGAGGTCGAGGCTCATCGCGAAGAGATCGAAGCGGTCCTGTCTCCGATTCAGGATCCGGTGACCGCATGAGCGAGCCGTTCATCACCTACGCAGACCCCGCTACTCGCGAGGGGCTCCCGGCCATGCTCGTGCTCCACGGCACGGGCGGAGACGAACATAGTCTTGTTCCCATCGCGCAATCCTTGGCTCCCGGAGCAGAGATTCTCTCGGTCCGGGGTCGGATTCAGGAGCGCGGAATGCCTCGCTTCTTCCGTCGTTTCGCGGAAGGTGTGTTCGATTACGACAATATCCGCGAGGAAGCCGACGCCCTCGCCGAGTTCCTGAAACCTTATGCCGGCAACTTGATGGCAGTTGGATACTCCAACGGGGCGAACATGGCATGGAGCCTCGCGCTGCGCCATCCTGACATCCTGACGGGAGGTGTGTTCCTAAGGCCAATGCAGACTCTAGATGATAATGCTGATCTCAACGGGAAGCGGTTCTTCGTGAGCGCCGGACGCTTCGATCCCATCGTTCCGCCAGCGAACGTCGAGGGACTGGTGGCCCAAATGAGGGAATGTGGAGCAGACGTAACCCTAAACTGGGTTCAAGGTGGACATGAACTTTCGCGGGAAGAACTCGAGCTCGCGCGCGACTGGCTCACACCGTAAACCGGTAATCTCGGGCCATGAGCCTTCTCATGGCCCTCGTGCTCGGTCAGGTATCCGAAATCAAACCGATTCCCCTTACGACCGCTTGGACGCCCATGTTCAATGGCAAGGACCTTGCCGGCTGGCGACCTAAGATCAAGGGGTACGAGTTTGGCGAGAACTTCGGAAACACGTTCCGCGTGGTCGATGGCGTTATCCAGGTCAACTACGACGGCTACGGTGGCAAGTTCGAAAATCGATTCGGCCACCTGTTCTACAAAGCCCCTTATGGCGGCTACGCCATGAAGTTCGACTACCGGTTTACGGGCGAGCAGCTTCCCGATGGCCCCGGCTGGGCATGGCGCAACAGCGGCGTGATGCTACACTGCCAAGATCCCCTTAGCATCGGCAAGGACCAAGATTTCCCGGTCTCCGCCGAGCTGCAGCTCTTGGGAGGCCCCAAAGAGGGCGAGCGGCACACGGGCAACCTCTGCACGCCGGGCACGAACGTGGTCATCAACGGAAAGCTCGTGACTCAGCATACGAATGACTCAAACTCTCCCACTTTCAGGGGCGACGACTGGGTTTCTTGCGAGGCGCGGGTCTTCGATGACGGCCGGTTTGAGCATTACATCGATGGCAAGAAGGTGCTCGAATATCGCGACATCCAACTCGACCCCAACGATGCCGATGCAAAGAAGCTGATTAAGGGGACGGACCTGCTGATCAAGCGAGGGTGGATTTCCCTGCAGTCCGAGAGCCACCCCTGCGAGTTTCGCAACATCATGATCCGCAAGCTCGACTAGAATGGGAGACGGTATGGGCTTAAACGAACGACGAAAGATTAAAGATCTGCAGGACACCGTCCTGCCTGAGCGCACAGCCGAGCTGACCGAAATCACGGGTGGATCGATCGCTTACGAAATCGACTGGGACAGCTTCGCCGACGATCTCGA
>JBKJIP010000105.1:0-9555 GCA_046598515.1 Fimbriimonadaceae bacterium
AGCACTTCGTCGCGTCGGGGACAGTCGCTCCACTTCGCCCATTCCAGCAGCCAGATACCCTTCCAAGCCATGTTGGTCAGATCGTAATAGCAGTCCGCCCTTGGCATAATGAGGCAGCCCTTCCACTCCTTCTTCTTGGAGTCGTAGGTGGTTGGTACCGCCCCTTGGTCCATCGGGGCGGCGAGGGCGAGGTTCAGCATTTTGTCTGCTTTGTCCACCCAGTCGGGCATATTGATCTTCTTGCCCCACCATCGCATGCCCCACGCGGAGCGGAGGTTGTTAAACCACGGCTGCCAGCTCACCCAACCGTTCGTGTAACCCCAACCCGCGCAGACGCCGCCGCACGTTTTGCCGTCGATTTCGACTTCGAAATAGCCCAGCTTGTTGTCACCGATCCGCTCATTGAAAGCGGCGGGATAGCAGACCTTCGCGTAGTCTTCGAAGGGCATCGCTTGGGGCAGGATCTTGTCGAAGTACTTCGAGCCGACTTTCCAGGTTTCCGCCGCTGCAATCTGATGGGCGGTTGAGGGTTCGGCATCGGCGCTTAGGACGATGTCCATGGCCAACTCCAGGTGATTCGGGACCTTCCGGATCATCGAGGCGTCGTGGGCGAAGTAGACGTGGGCGACGACTTTGTGGTCGCAAAAACCATAAGACATGAGGGGCGCATCGACGACGCCACTCTTGCAATCCAGGTCGATGATCGTCGGCATGGGCCGGTTTTCAGCCAGATGCTCCACATCGGGGAGCATAACCGCCGCGATTTTGCCCTTTTGAGCCGTGATCGCCGGGCACCGGAAGAAGTGATCCCCCACGACTTGGTTATCTTGCGGGCGTAGTCCGGGGCTGTAGGTCCAATCGGGCCGGCCCCCTTTGCTCATGGTTTTGCCGTCGGGCGTGAAGGCATAGGAGATGAGAAGGAACTCGAGAGAGGGGCGTTTGGCGGCAAAGTCAGCCGTGAGTTCGACACGAACATTGCCTCCCGTCGCCGGGATCGTGACCTTCTTCTTGATCGTGACGGCCTTGGACTCATGTATCAGCGTGACGACATTTCCCTTTTGCTCGAACCGTGTGAACCGGAACGAAGGAGCGTCGCTGAAGAGGGCGCTCAAGTCGGAACTGCGCAGCGCGGTAGGAACCTCGGAGCCCTTCTTGAGCGGAAGCCCCGGAGAGCTGGGCGTCTTCAGCACTTCATGCGCCTTGTCGTTCTTGTCGCGCATAAGGAGGGTCTCGACGATCTCCCCGTTATGCCAAGCAAGCTTGATCCCGGCATGCTTCCCCCAGATTTCGCTTGGGGCCTGCGGGGCGGCGGTAGTTGCCAAGATGGCGAGGATTGATAGGCAAAGGCTCACGAGCGGAACGTTACCCCGAGAATTCATCTCCCCCTCTCCGTGCATGTTCGTGTCACGGAGAGGAGGGTGGGGAGAAACCTTCCAAGCTTCCCAGAACTTCCAGGGTCCTCCCCCTCTTTAGCCGAACCGGCCGCTCAGATAGTCGGAGGTCATTTCATTGCTCGGTGCATCAAACATCGGGTTCGTTGGACCCAGTTCGATGATCTCACCCAACATGAAGAACGCGGTGACGTCGCTTACGCGATGAGCTTGCTGGAGGTTGTGGGTGACGATTAGCACTGTGTACTCCCGGCTCAACTCCGTAACCAATCCCTCGATTTTGCGAGTGGAGATGGGATCCAGCGCCGCGCAGGGTTCGTCCATCAAGAGAACCTTCGGCTGAACGGCCAACATGCGAGCCATGCAGAGGCGTTGTTGCTGTCCACCGGAGAGCTCCAGAGCATTTTGCTTTCGGAAGTCATCCTTCACCTCGTCCCAAAGGGCCGCTTTGGTCAGGGAGGACTCGACGAGATCGTCCAGTTCGCTCCCGCGCAGCCCATAGTGAAGGCGGGGCGCCATCGCCACGTTGTCGTAAATCGTTTCCGGGAAGGGATTCGGCTTTTGAAAAAGCATGCCGACATCGCGGCGGAGCTTCAGAAGATCGGCGGCCTTGCCGTACGGATTCACGCCGGCCACGGAAAAGTCGCCCGTGATCCGCACATCCGGAATTCGGTCGTTCATTCGGTTGAGACATCGCAGGAAAGAGCTCTTGCCGCAGCCGCTCGGCCCGATCAGGGCCGTAACCTTATTCTTCGGAGCGAGGAACTCGACGTTCTTTAGAACGTGCTTTCGACCGTAGTGCAAGTTGACATTGCGGGCGGAAACCGCGACGTCGTCTACCAACGTTGCTTCCTCCGCACGCGACTGCGCACGATCACCGAGAAAAGGTTGACCGAAACGACGAATAACATCAGAACCAGACAGGTTCCCCATATGATTTTCTCCGGAATAACGCCACCCTGCCGATAGCCCTCGGCGAGGTGATAGGGAAGATTGGCAACCGGCTTTCGCACGGTTTCCAGGTCGATCGACAGCTTGGCCGTCGAGAAGTAAATGCCCGCTGTGAGCAGGATCGGCGGCGCCTCACCGGCGGCGCGAGCCACCGTGAGAACGAGACCGGTCATGATGCCCGGGACGGCGGAGGGAAGGAGAACCTTCCAAATCGATTGCCACTTTGAGAGCCCAAGCGCGATGGCTCCATCCTCGAGTTCAGGCGGCAGAGATTTCAGGGCACGCTCGGTGGTCAATACAACCACGGGGATCGAGAACATCGCCAGCGTCAGCCATCCCGCCAAGAGGGAGGTGCCCAGCTTCCACTTGAGCACGAAAATGGCGACGCCAAACAGACCAAAGATGATCGAAGGCGTTCCCGCCAATGTCATTACTGCGGCGCGCATCGTATTCGCGAGGCGACCGACTCCCGCATATTCGGCCAGCCATACGCCGCCCAGAACTCCGACCGGCAAAGTGAGAAAGAGGGTGCCGATCATGAGGAGGATCGACCCGCGCAGCATGGGCCAGATACCGCCCTCGGTCATGCCCTCCCGCGGACCCGTCGAGATGAACTCCCAACTCAGAGCGGGAATACCCTTCCAAAGGATGGCGCCGAGAATGGCGGCGATGATGGTGAAAACGACACCGGCGGCGAGCCCCATCGTCAAGGTTCGGCGGTTGGAAGCGGACCGCCGTTTCCGGTCGCGGCGCGCCAGGGCTTCGGCATCGAAGGCGAAACTGCTCATGCCAGCTTCCTTGCCGAGAGGCGATGGCCGACGAGGTTGACGGTTACCGTGATCATGAAGAGCACGAGACCGATGAGAAATAGGTGGCCGTAATGAGGCTGCTCGAAGACAACGTTGGCCATTTCGATGCCCACGGTGTCGGCGATCCCTCGCGTTGGTTGGCCCAGCGTATCCAGCGAGACTCGCGGCATCATGACCGTGCCTCCGCCTAGAATCCAGACAATCATCGTCTCACCAACCGCCCGGGCGAAGCCAAACAGCAGCGCGGAGATGAGTCCGGGCCTAGCCGCCCGGACAACAACGAGACGGATCGACTCCGTCGATGTGAGTCCTAGGGCTTCCGCACCGTTTCGGAGGCTCTCCGGCACGGTCCGCAGCGCATCTTCCGCGATCGAGACGATCGTCGGTGTAATGAGAACGGCCATCATTACTGCGGCCGTCAGCAGTGATCGACCCGACTCGAAGTGGAGGGCCTTGCCGAGGGAGGCCACCAAGGCGGGTGCGACGATCATCAACCCGAAGTAGGCGAGAACGACCGTGGGCACACTGGCCAAGACTTCGATTATCGGCTTGAGCCATTCGCGAATTCTTGCCGGCGCCATTTCGCTGAGATAGATCGCCGTCATGATCGCCGGTACAGCCGCGATCAGCAGGGCCAAAATCGTAATCGTCAGAGTCGAGAGAATCAGAGGGACAAAGCCAAACCTTGGATATTGAAGGGTGGGAGCCCAATCGGTCCGAAAGAGGCCGGCCACGGTTGCGGTGAACGCGGAGCTGTATTTCGGCTCGGCGACGACTTCGAAAAGATAGCGCTGAGTGCGTTCGGCGTCGGTTGTCGCGGGCCAGGTGGGAAGTTCGATCGAACCCGTTGGTTTAGCGGAAAGATCGATGTCGATCTTCTCAAATCCAGCGGGAGCTTGGATCATCCGCAGCTTCAAGCGGTGGGTCGCGTAGTTTGGGTCGAAGGCGGCATCAGGCTCCCATCGGAAGCGAAAGGTCTTCCCTTCGTATTCCGCCGTTGTGAAGGCATAAAGGCGACCACGAACCGACTCGGTCGGCTTGACCATCGGGTCCCACAAATCTCTTGTCAGCCGAAGAGGATCGGCCTCCTTCTCGGCCGCCTCGATGCTCTGGTCCTTGCCCGGCACGATCGAGCCCGTGCCCGAAGTCGCCACGCCTCGAAGGTCATCGAGGGTCGGCATCGGGAGAGATTCCTTGTCATCCAAATCCGCCATGCCGTCGGCATGGGCGGTGATGAGGGTGCCGTTCGGATCGATCGCGACATCCTCTTTCGAGAGCTCCCCTTCTAGGGGTTGAGCCGCGAAACGCATACCGAATCCCACTTCGCGGTCAAACGCGAAGCGGGATTCGGCAATGAGGAAGAAGAACATCACGCCGATCATGAGCGCCACGCCGAGGCCGCAAACGGCGACGGCGCGCTCCATGATCCATCCGGTGATGCGCTGCCTCATTTATTTCAGGCCGTAGTAGCCGACCTTGTCGACGATGGCTTGTCCTTCCGCAGAGAGGCACCAGTTGATGAACTTGGCCGTCTCGCCGCTGGGCTTGCCATTGGTGTAGTAGTACAAGTAGCGCCAGATCGGATAGCTCTTGTTTCGGACGTTTCCTTCGTTAGGAGCGACCGGATCCACTCCATCGCGGGCGGCGATCGGAAGGATCTTCGTGTTCTTCTTGTTCGCGAAGTAGGCGACGCCACCGTAAGCGATGGCATTGTCCGTTCGCGCGACTTCACGAGCTTCTTCGCTGGTCGAAGGCATGAATCGAACGCTGGAGCCCCAGTTCTGGTTCTTGAGAACCTTCTCTTGGAAGAAACCATACGTTCCGGAGTTCGAGTCGCGGCTAAAGACAACGATCGGTGCGTCCTTACCGCCTACCTGATTCCAGTTCTTGATCTGGCCGATGTAGATCTTGCGAAGCTGATCCATTGACAGAGACTTGACCGGGTTCGACGAGTTGACCAAGATGGCCAGTCCATCGAGGGCGACCGGGATTTCGTTTGCGACGGCGCGGTTCGAGCGGGCGCTCTGAACTTCGCTCGCCTTCATCTTGCGCGAGGAGGCGCAGATGTTGGTGACGTTGTTGATGAAGGCGCGAATGCCGATGCTCGAGCCGCCGCCCGTCACTTCGACGCTGGCGCCGGTCTTCTGGCCATAAGCTTCTGCCCATCGCTGGTTGAGAATCAAAAGGGTGTCCGAACCCTTAATCGTCACGGACCCCGCTCCAAGGGCGGGTCCCGCGAACGCTAAACATGCTGCTGCTGTGATCATGATTGAAAGTGCTCCTTTGAAGTGAACTAGAACCTGAACTGCAGGCGAATGGTCGTCTGGTTGTTCGTCAGGTCGAAGCCCTGCTCCCGGAAAATCTCGTGGGCAAGCGTCAAACGCACACCCGGGTTAATGAGGTAGTTCCAGGCCAATCCGTAGCCGAAAACGTTGTCGTTGTTGTTCACGTTCGGATCGAAGAACTCGTACCGAGCGCTAACCGTGTTGCGAGGATTGACGTTGTAGCTCACCTGAAGCTGGTTGCCTCGCATGTGCGAGAACCGAGCCGTCGTTCGGCGTCCGCCGCCGCTGCCCGTGAACTGGGGAAGCCGATCATAGGCGGTCATCATTTCGCCTCGGAGCGTCCACTGCGGATTGATAACCCAGGTGCCGTCCAAGTAGATGAACTGCCGCTGGCCGGACCGGGTGGTGAACGTATTTGCACCCGCCGTATACGAAATCTCGTTGCGGAAGCCGGAGAAGAAACTCAGGCCGACATCGGTCGTCGCCGTGTGGTGTCGAAGGCCGGCGTGAGCCGCCATCCGAGTTCCGGACAGGTTTCGAAATGTGTTTGCTTCTGTCTGCTGAGGATCGTTGTTGGTAAGGCTGTTCCAAACGCCGGCGTGCGCGAGAATGTTTTGGCTAACGCCGTATTTGGCATAGACACCACGACCGCGCTCTCCCGCCAGAAGCCGCTGGTTATAAGCCGTGCGCTCCGGGAACTCGCGTTCACTCGAGGATCGCTCGAGTTCGTAGCCAAGCGGAATCGGTTGCTGACCGGCAAGAAGTTGGATCCCGACCTTGTCCGTGCTCGGCTCGATATCGTAGGTTAGGATCGCATCCTTGAGCTCGGCGCCCTGGCGCTGCGACCCGGCGCTGAAGTCGACCGAAAGCTTGTAGCTCGTGCGCGAATCGATCGTGCCGGTGTGGCTGAATCGTGTGCGGCGCATGTTGAATCCGTCGTTGGGTCGTGCCGTGGACGCATTGTTCTGGCCGTCGCTGTATTGGAACTGCAGGTAGCTGCCGTTCTTGAATCGCTTCAATTGATCGACGTCACCGATGAGTACAGGCAGGCTTTCGTTTTGCCCCTCGATCCAGCCCTTGATGTCATCGATTTCTTCTTGAATCTTCTTGAGCTGCTCGTTGATCTGCGTCAGCTCTTGAACCAGCGTCTTCAACGTTGCTAAAGCTTCGTCGTTCGTGGCCAGATTGCCCGAGGATGTGATCTCGCCAATCTTCTTTGAAACCGTGTTCGACTTGTCGCGCAACGAGACGGCGGCTTCGAGTCTGGGTTTCAGAGCCTGAAGAACCTCTGCCTTGTTCTTCTGGGTCTTATCTTTGCTCCCCTGAGCCTTCTGAGCGCCGGCATCCGGCTGCGTTTTGACGTCGGCCACCTTCTGGTCCGGTGTAGTTTGAGTCGACTTGGCTTCCTGCGCGGACATCGTTGCCGCCATGGCAAGAACCGCGAGCCCTGTCACTAGTCGGTATTGCATACTCCTCCCACGCCGATCCGCAGAAGGGCGCGGGAATATGGTGATGGCCCTTTGTTAAGGGGCTGTTGGATATGTGTAAAGGGACGGTTAAGCTTAACAACTCCGCCGGGTTGCAGACTCCCCCTGGGTTGTGCTAATCGACGTGTTTTACGTTAAGAATGGGAACGCCTCAGGCTCAGCAAAAAAGTAGAGCCCCTCACCCCGTGCGAACGTTCGGGGGAGGGGCATTCCCCGCTAAGGGAAAGGCTCAGGTGGCTTTGAGTTCGAAATCGGCTAGATCGTTCTCTCTGGACCACCCGGTGTATTGCTCACTAAGATACTCGGTAGCTGGATTACGGCCTTTAGGATTTCTACGTGAATTCTGTTAAAACTCGGGTTTTTGTCTGAGTGCGAGGACTGTCAACAACTCGGACTCATCATAATGTTTCGATGAATTGCGAAATGTTTGGGCTGGCGCTTAATCATTCTGAGGAGTTAAGTTGAAATCAAAACGGCTGGCCGCCGAGTTTCTGGGCACGTTCTTTATCGTGTTCGCCCCCCTCGCCTGGTCCATGAAGGCCACAACAGGCTTGACGGGGGCGGCGTTTGTGTCTGGTCTAGCGGTTCTGGCCATGATCTCCGCTCTCGGTCCCATCTCGGCCGCTCACTTCAATCCGGCCGTGACACTAGGGTTCGCCGTGGCAAGGCGATTTTCTTGGAACATGGTTGTGCCCTATTGGTTGGCCCAGTTTGGCGGGGCCGCAATGGCCGCATTCATCAGTTCTAGAGTGTTCGAGCCTGGACTCGGAGTTCACGTACCTTCAAATCCAGAGGCGATCCTTCAAAACTTGACCATGGAGTTTATGATCACGGCAATCCTGATGCTGGTCATCATCGCGGTGGCGACAGACAGGCGCACGGGGCCCGCTCTTCCACCCATATCGATTGGGTTGACGGTGGTTTTGGGTGTGCTCATTGCGGGAGACATCACCGGCGGCTCGATGAATCCCGCTCGTTCCCTTGGCCCCGCGCTTTTTGGTTCGGAGATGGCTCGATCCAATCTTTGGATCTACTTCGTGGGTCCGATCCTCGGAGCGACGTTCGCCGCCTTAACCTATGAAAGGTTAAGGCTTCATCCCGAGGAAGCGTGCTTGGCTCCTGACCAGTAGGTCGATCATTAACCGACCGTGAAAACTTGGCAAAGACTTCGTTAAGAGAAGCGAATCCGCAGTTCACTTGTTCTCGCGCTCACCGCGCTTGAGGAATTCATGCGAAAAGCTTTTACTTTGATCGAACTTCTGGTCGTCATCGCGATTATCGCGATCTTGGCCGCCATTCTCTTCCCCGTCTTCGCGCAAGCCAAGACCGCCGCCAAGGCTGCCGCCGACCTGTCCAACGTGAAGCAGATCGGCACGTCGCTGCAGATTTATCTCGCTGACAACGACGACATGTACATGCAGGCTTACTATTACAACAACGACGTCGATTCATCCGGCGGATACACGCAATGGTCCGGACTTCTCGAACCGTATACGAAGAACCTGGAAATCTTCCGCAGCCCGCTCGACCCCACCGGCGGCCTCGCGCCGACGAACTTCATCGGCAACAACCGCGGTTTCGGCGCTCCGGCCGGTCAGGTCTCCCAGTTCCCGACGATTCAGGACAATCAGGCTCCTCGCCTGAGCTACGTGGCCAACGGAATGATCTTGGCCCGAAAGCGCCGTACGGTGGACCCCATGAACGTCATTTCCGCAACTGCGATTGACGAGGGTGCCCGCACGATTCTCTTCGCTCACATGACGAGTTCACCGCGCTGTATCAACGACAGCTCGACGGCTTCCGGAGTCGCCTTCAAGACCCACCGGTCGATGAACTCGATCAAGCTGCAGAGTGGCGATCGATTCCAAGGCGAAGATCCGCTCGAGGTCGGAAACGCATACTACTACACAGTTTCGATCCCCGAAGCTAAGAACCGCTGGGCAAGCTGCCAGCTGTCCACTGATCCGACGCCGACGAACCTCAAGTTCCACATCGGCTACATCTCACCGGACCGCGTCAAGTCTGGTGCCAACTACACCTACTCCGACACGCACGCAAAATATTCGCGACCTGACGCGACCCTCAATCCTCTGAACTACCAGTGGGGCCTTAAAGCTTACACAGCCGGTGGTGGCGAGATCCGAGACGAGGCTACGAATACGCCAGTCAAATAAGTCGGCTGGACCCATCAATGAGAGTTTGGACCGTCCCGTAGTGGGGGCGGTCCATTTTTTTGAGGAGATCTTCGACCGCCGCATCCTCTTTGACACCCGCTGTGTCAATCCGAACGGGCTCCACGTCCCAAGCGTGATACTCGCGGTCCACGACATCTTGCCAAGTCGGCAGGACGAGACCCTTCACGTCAGACGATCGTTCCTCTACTCGGCGACGGTGTTCGGTGGTATCGGAACACACGACTTCGATGTCCACATAGGTCGCATCCGCATTCCGGGCCGCCTGCCTCCAAGCATCGCGGGTCAATTGCCAGGGATTGACGGAGTCGGCGACGACGATCCGTCCCAAGCGCAGATTCTCGGTGGCCACGCAGTAGCCAACGGAGTAACCTAGACCGCCGTCGGCGGTCTAGGTTACTCCGTTGGCTACTGCGTGGCCACCGAGAATCTGCGCTTGG